>DASQTE010000137.1:0-2071 GCA_035642035.1 Blastococcus sp. | reverse complement strand
GGCTCCGCGCTGGCGATCGTCAGCGTCCCCGGCCAGTACGCCGTCGCCGAGGCCGCCGACGCGATCGCCGCCGGCCGGAGCGTGCTGGTCTTCTCCGACGGCGTCCCGGTCGAGCACGAGGTCGCGCTCAAGCGCGCGGCGCACGACGCCGGCGTCCTGGTCATGGGCCCCGACTGCGGGACGGCGATCGTCTCCGGCGTCGCCCTGGGCTTCGCCAACGTGATCCGCCCGGGGCCGATCGGCCTGGTCGCCGCGTCCGGCACCGGCGCGCAGCAGGTGTCCTGCCTGCTCGACATGGCCGGGGTCGGCGTCTCGCACGTCCTCGGCGTCGGCGGCCGCGACCTGTCCGAGGCCGTCGGCGGGCTCGCCACCCTCGACGCGCTGGCCGCGCTGGACGCGGACGAGGGCACCGAGCGGGTCGTGGTCGTGTCCAAGCCGCCCGCGCCGTCGGTGGCCGCCGCGGTCTCCGAGGCCGCCGCGAAGCTGTCGGTGCCGGTGCACTCCGCCGTCCTGTCGCAGGAGACGCCCGACCTCACCGCCGCCGTCGAGGGCCTGCTCACCGACATGGGCCTCGACGTGCCGGTCTGGCCGTCGCGGCCGGGGCCGGCAGAGGCCGCGCTGCCGGGTGCCGTGCTCAAGGGCCTCTACTCCGGGGGCACGCTCGCCGACGAGGCCATGCTGCTGGCCGCCCCGGTGCTCGGCGACATCCGCTCCAACACCCCGCTGAAGCCGGAGCTGGACCTCGGGACGGACCTGTCCGCCCCCGGCCACGTGGTGGTCGACTTCGGGGACGACGCCCTGACCGTGGGCCGCGCGCACCCGATGATCGACCCGACGCTGCGGCTGGAGGCGATCAGCAACCTCGCCGCCCGGCGCGAGCCCGCGGTGCTCCTGCTGGATGTCGTCCTCGGCTACGGCGCGGACCCCGACCCGGCGCACGCGCTGGCGCCGACGCTGGTCGCGGCCCGGCGGGCCGGGACACTGCCGGTCGTCATCGCCCTCATCGGCACCGAGGCCGACCCGCAGGGCTGGTCGCGCCAGGCCGACGCCCTCGCCGAGGCCGGCGCCGCCGTCTTCGCGTCCAACGCCGCCGCCACGCGGTACGCCCTCGACCTGCTGGGAGCTTCCTCATGACCCTCGGTGGACTGCTCTCCGCGCCCCCGGCGATCGTCGCCGCGGGTGTCGACGTCTTCTCCGACGCGCTCCGGGCGCAGGGCGCCTCCGTCCACGACGTCGACTGGCGCCCCCCGGGCTTCGGCGACGCGGCCGACCTCGCCGCGCTCGCCCTCGACCCGCGCCGGAACACCGCCAACCGGGTGGCCGTCGAGCGGGTCCTGGCCGCGGGCTCGCAGCTGGTCGACGTCCGCCCGGCCCGCGAGGTGATCGGCCTCGAGGGCCGGACGCTGTTGCACTCCGGGCCGCCGCTGACCTGGGAGACCGCGTCGGGCCCGATGCGCGGCGCCCTGGTCGGCGCCTGCCTCTTCGAGGGCTGGGCGTCCGACGTCGAGGACGCCGAGCGGATCCTCGCCGACGGCGAGATCACCCTCGACCCGTGCCACCACCACCGGACGGTCGGCCCGATGGCCGGGGTGACGTCGCCGTCGATGTGGATGTGGTGCCTCGAGGACCCGGTCCACGGCGGACGGGCGTTCTGCAACCTCAACGAGGGCCTCGGCAAGGTGCTGCGGATGGGGGCCTTCAACGACGAGGTGCTCACCCGGCTGGCCTGGATGCGCGACGTCCTCGGCCCGATCCTGTCGAAGGCCGTGCGCGGCTCGATCGACGCGGGCAACGACCCGCTCGACGTGAAGAGCGTCCTCGCGCAGATGCTGCAGATGGGCGACGAGGGGCACAACCGCAACCGCGCCGGGTCGCTGATGACGCTGCGCGAGCTGTCTCCGTCGATCGTGGCGGTGGAGGGCGTCCCGTCGTCGGACATCGCCGCCGTCCTGAAGTTCATCGGCGGCAACGAGCACTTCTTCCTCAACCTCGGCATGCCGACGGCGAAGCTGGCCCTGGACGCCGCCCGCGACGTCCCCGGCTCGACGATGCTCACCGCGATGTCCCGCAA
>DASQTE010000136.1:0-20059 GCA_035642035.1 Blastococcus sp. | reverse complement strand
TGGCCGGCCGGGTCGCCGACTTCATCGAGCTCGCCGAGCTGATGTGCGTCGACGCCCTGCACCGCAACGAGAGCTGCGGTGGCCACTTCCGCGCGGAGAGCCAGACCCCGGACGGCGAGGCGCTGCGCGACGACGAGAACTACGCCTACGTGGCGGCCTGGGAGTGGACGCCCGAGGGCCAGCCGCCGGTGCTGCACAGGGAAGCCCTCGAGTACGAGTACGTCCACCTCGCCCAGCGGAGCTACAAGTGACGATCACCCAGGACGGCCCGCACTCCACCACGTCGGGCGAGAAGCGCGGAATGAACCTGACCCTGCGGGTCTGGCGGCAGCAGGACCCCTCGGTCAAGGGGAAGATGGTGACCTACAAGGTCACCGACATCTCCCCCGACATGTCCTTCCTCGAGATGCTCGACGTGCTCAACGAGCAGCTGATCATGCAGGGCGACGACCCGGTCGCCTTCGACCACGACTGCCGCGAGGGCATCTGCGGCATGTGCGGCCTCATGATCAACGGCGAGGCGCACGGCCCGCAGCAGACGACCACGTGCCAGCTGCACATGCGGTCGTTCAAGGACGGCGACAAGATCGACATCGAGCCGTGGCGGGCCAACCCCTTCCCGGTGATCAAGGACCTCGCCGTCGACCGGCGGGCGTTCGACCGGATCATCCAGGCCGGTGGCTACATCTCCGTCCCGACCGGCACCGCCCCCGAGGCGCACGCCACGCCGGTGCCGAAGAAGGACTCGGACGCCGCCTTCGACGCCGCGACCTGCATCGGCTGCGGTGCGTGCGTGGCCGCGTGCCCGAACGCGTCGTCGATGCTGTTCACCGCCGCCAAGGTCACCCACCTCGGACTGCTGCCCCAGGGTCAGCCCGAGCGCGACGACCGGGTGGTCAACATGGTCGCCCAGCAGGACCGCGAGGGCTTCGGCGGCTGCACAAACATCGGTGAGTGCTCGCACGCCTGCCCGAAGGGCATCTCCATGGAGACGATCTCCCGGCTGAACCACGACCTGCTCGGCGCGCTCCGGGCCGGGGCGCGCCCCAAGAGCTGATCCGGCCACACGCGACAGGCCCCCTCTGCCGCCGCGGAGGGGGCCTGTCGCGTACCGGGGGCCGGGCTACCCCACTCTGAGTTCGATGTGCGAACCTAGACCCATGACCGCTGAGCCGATGACCGAGACCACCCCGGCGAGCTGGGGCTCGCCCCGCTCCCGCACCGTCGAGTGGCACGACCCGCTGATCACCGCCGCCGGCGCGCTGGAGCGCTCGGGGCTGGCCACCATGGAGGCCATCCGCGACGGCGAGCTGCCCCCTCCCCCGATCGCGAAGCTGATGCAGATGGGCGTCACGGCGCTGGAGGAGGGCCGGGTGGAGTTCACCTGCGAGCTCGACGAGTCGGTCTACAACCCGATCGGCGTCGTCCACGGCGGGCTGGTGTGCACCCTGCTCGACACCGTCGCCGGGTGCGCGGTCCACACCACGCTGCCGGCCGGCGTCGGCTACACGTCGATCGAGCTCAAGGTGAACTACCTGCGGGCGGTGCACGCCGCCAGCGGGCCGCTCACCGCCGTCGGGCGGGTCGTGAAGCCGGGACGCCGGGTGGCGTTCGCCGAGGGCGAGGTCCTCGACGCCGCCGGCCGCACGGTCGCCACGGCGTCCAGCTCGCTGCTGGTGTTCCCCATCCCTGCGGCCTGAGCTCGGGGAGCGGCCCGCGGCGCCCGGGAAGTCCGTATCGTGCGCCCGTGGCCGACTGGGACGACGTGGCGCGGATCGCGCTGGCGCTGCCCGGGACCGCGGAGGCCGCCTCGGCGAGCGGTCGCCGCCGGTGGCTGGTGCGCGGGAGGACCCGGCGCCTGGTCGCCGACCACCCCCTGCGGACGGGAGCCTGACATGGCGAGCTGGGACGACGTCGCGCGCACCTGCCTGGCGCTGCCGGCCACGAGCGAGGGGACGATGCGCGGCTGGCGGCAGTGGCTGGTGCGGGACAAGGGCTTCGTGTGGGAGCGCCCCCTCGGGAAGAAGGACACCGCCGAGCTCGGGGACGACGCTCCGACCGGGCCCGTCGTCGCCGCCTACGTGCCCGACGAGGGGGCCAAGCAGGCGCTGATCTCCGAGGAGCCCGACGTGTACTTCACGACGTCGCACTTCGACGGGTACCCGATCGTCCTGTGCCGGTTGGAGGAGCTCGACCAGCAGGCGCTCACCGAGCTGGCCGCGGAGGCGTGGGCCTGCCGGGCGCCGCGCCGGGTCCTGGCCGAACACCCGCTCCGCCCGGCCTGACTCAGGACTGCGCCGGCACGATCCGATCCACGACGTCGGCCGGCATGAGCCCGGCCTTGCCGAACCGGCGCGCCGCCTCGAGGAACTGGGGCGCGGTCCCGGCGAGCTCGGTGAGCATCTCCCGGGCCGCGTCCTCCCGGCCGGCCAGCGCCGCCACGACGGCGCGCCACATCAGCTGGTCGGGTTCGGTGTGCGGGTCCATCGGGCGCAGCAGGTCGAGCTCGCGGTCGGCGGTGACCGGGTCGCCGTCGATCGCCTGCTCGAAGTAGCGGACGACGTCGTGGTAGCGGACCTTCGTGATGAGGAGCTCGCCCAGCGCGCCCAGCGGGTCGGCGGAGTCGTCGACGCGCAGGTTGACCACCATGTCGTGCCACGGGCGGCCGGTCGTCGTCGCGCGGATGACCATGATCGCCGCGGATCGCCGGCCGCGGAAGTCGCCCCCGGCGCCCTCCCCCGCGTGCAGTGCGGTGAGCAGCCGCTGGGCCAGCGGGCCGGCGGAGGACTCGAACGACTCGACCATGGCCGCCCACACCAGCTCCGAGCTCGCCATGTTGGTCAGCGCCACGCACGTGTCGCCCTGCAGATGGCCGGCCGCGTCCACGCACTGCGCGCCGGTGTAGGCGGCGAGGTCACCGTTGACCCCCAGGACGGCGACCTGCCGGCGTGCGGGGTGCGGATCGACGCTGCTCAGCGCCGTCAGCACCTCCTGGGCGGTGAAGCCGCCCTGCAGGAGGTCCAGGCCGACCGCGCCGTACATCGGCTCGGCCATCGACTGGGTGGCGATGACGCCGTGCCCGGGGAGGGCGAAGGGCACGCTGTTGCCGACCGCGAAGGCCTGGGACTGGGTGGCGACACCCATCTCACCGGTGTCGGGGTCTCGGGCGACGATCGAGTAGGTCACCGCACGGCCCTACCCGGCGCACCCCCGGGCGGCACACCGGGGGAGGTCAGTCGTCGTCCTCGCTGCCCTCGTCCTCCTCGACGTCGTTCTCGGTGTCCTCCTCGACGGTGTCCTCCGCGGTGTCGGAGCCGCAGGCGGTCAGGGTCGCGGTCCCGCCGGAGAAGAGCGCCGTCACGGTGAACAGGGTGGCGATCGAGCGTCGGATGCGCATGCGTCGACCGTAGGTGCGCGGGCGCGGACCCGCCGTCCGGGAGCGGGAGCGGGGGCTCCTACGCCGGGAAGGCCTCCAGGGCCTCGGCGAGGAGGGTGACCGAGCGCAGCCGGGCCTCGGTGGTCGGCGCCTGGTGGGCGACGATCAGCTCGTCGGCGTCGGCGGTCTTGAGGAACCGGTCCAGGTACTCCCCCACCTCGGCGCGGGTGCCGACGGCGGTGTGGGTGAGCATCGAGGTGACGTGCATGCCGGCGCCCTGGGCCAGCAGCTGGTCGGCCTGCTCGTCGCTGAGCTCCTGCCCCCGGCCGAACAGACCGATCGCGAGGCGGCGCCGCACGGCCTCGAGGTTGGCGCGGGCCTCCTCCGCGGTGTCGGCGGCGACCACGTTGACGCCCGCGATGACGTACGGCTCGGCCAGCTGCTCGGAGGGCGTGAACTCGCGGCGGTAGGCGGCGACGGCCGGCTCGAGCATCTGCGGCGCGAAGTGGGAGGCGAAGGCGTACGGCAGGCCGAGGGCGGCGGCGAGCGTCGCGCCGAACATCGACGACCCGAGGACGTAGAGCGGGACGGCCGAGCCCTTGCCGGGGATCGCGTCGACGCCGGGGACCCGCGTCTCGCCCGCGAGGTAGGCCTGCAGCTCGAGCACGTCCTGCGGGAAGCGGTCGGCGGAGCTCGGGTTGCGCCGGAGGGCGTACATCGTGTTCTGGTCCGACCCGGGAGCGCGGCCCAGGCCGAGGTCGATGCGCCCGGGGTACATCGCGTCGAGCGTGCCGAACTGCTCGGCGATGGTCAGCGGCGAGTGGTTGGGCAGCATCACGCCACCGGCACCGAGCCGGATCGACGTCGTGTGCGCGCCGACGTGCGCGATGAGGACGCTGGTCGCCGACGACGCGATCGAGGGCATGTTGTGGTGCTCGGCGTACCAGACCCGGCGGTAGCCGTGCTCCTCCGCCCGCTGGGCGAGCGCCACGCTGCCCGCGATGCTGCTGCCCGCGGTCTCACCGCGGGCGATGGGGGCCAGGTCGAGGATGGATACCGGGATGCGCATGGAGGAGAGCCCTTTCGTCGTTGCCCGCTGCAACGCAGCGGACCCGACGGGGCTTCCCCGCGCGTCAGCGGCTCTGCAGCGCGTCCAGGGCGACGGCCATGGACGCCGCGACGCGGAAGTCCAGGCGCGGGTCGGGCACGGTCACCTCGTAGCGGTCGCGGATCGCCTTCTGCCGTTCGCTGACCAGCACCGTCGCGCCGCTGGCGGTGTCGACGAAGTCGAAGTGGAAGACGAAGGGCACCCAGACGTCGCCGATGTAGGGGATGAAGTCCCAGATCCGCCGGAGGACGGCGATGACCGGCCGGCGCTCCCTGCCGACGGCCTGCAGGCCGGGCGCGGAGAGGTTCCAGGTCGAGCGCAGCAGGCTGGCGCCGAACTGCTTGCTGAACGACCCGAGGACGGTGCCGTACTCGTCGAAGACGTCGTGCTCGGCGTGCACGTCCAGGCGCTGCCGGGCCTTGAACGAGAAGACCGCCCGGCTGCGGCTCTCGTCGGCGAAGAAGGTGACCTCCTCCCGGAGCTTCATCCGCTTCTGCTCGGCGAAGGCGAGCAGGTGGGCCTCGGTGCCGTCGGGGTTGGCCGCGACGATCTCGTACCGGTTCACCATCACGGTGACCCGCTGCTTGATGAAGAACCTCGGCACCACCATGGGGGGCGGCGGCTGCTGTCCCGAGGGCATGGTCACGGGGCGGTGCTCCTGTCACTTGCCGGGTGCGCGGACGACCATCCTGGCAGGGCGCCGGGCCCCTTCCCAGATGTTCCCGGCCGCGTCACCCGCCGGACACCTGGGCCACCCATCCTGGCCCGATGACGGCCAGCCCCCTCGCGATCGGCACGCACGCCGCGTCGATCGGACGCGACCCAGGAACCTCCGGTCCTGCTCTCGGCCGGTCGGGCGACGTCGCCCACGCCGTCGACCGGCCCGTGGTCGACGGGCTCGACTCGGCCGTCTGCGGACAGCTGGTCACCGTCTCCGCCGCCGAGGACTGGGGCACGGCTTGGACCGCGACCCGGTGCGCGGAGTGCACCCGCGTCGCGGGCTGACCTCCCCCCGTCGGGCGGCGCGCCTCCGGCGACGCGCCGTGAAAGCCCTTTCCCGCGCCAGGGGTCCGTGATCCACTGCGCTCCTCCGCCGCGCGGGGCGGCGTCAGCGACGAAGCTGGAGGCAGCGATGCCGGTCGGGCCAGACCAAGCGGAACCTCCGTCGACCGGCTCCGGCCCGCACCGCACGACGTCGTGACGACGACGGCACCCCGGGGCACCGGGGCGGTCACGCCCGGGCGGGGCAACGGCGGCCCCGCCCCCCGGCGGGCGGCGATCGCGACGCGCCACCTGCGCACCGACCGCTGGTGGCTGCAGCCGCTGATCACCGTCGTCGTGCTGCTGTCGTTCGTCGTGTACTCGACGTTCCGGGCGTTCCAGAACGCGTACTACTTCGCCGAGCCCTACATCTCGCCGTTCTACTCGCCCTGCATCACGACCGGCTGCCAGGGCGACACGTTCCCGGAGTTCTTCACCGGGCCGTCGTTCATCTCCCCGGCCATCTACATCCTGGTCATCCCGCTGGGCCTGCGGGCCACCTGCTACTACTACCGGAAGGCCTACTACCGGTCGTTCTGGCTCTCGCCCCCTGCCTGCGCCGTCGGCGAGCCGCACAAGCGGTACACGGGTGAGTCGCGGCCGCCGCTGCTGATCCAGAACCTGCACCGCTACGCCCTCTACGGCGCACTGCTCTTCAACGTGATCCTCACCTACGACGCGATCCTCGGGTTCCGCGACGAGACCGGCGAGTGGGGCCACATGGGCCTCGGCACGCTCGTCCTGCTCGCCAACGCGGCCCTGCTGTGGCTCTACTCGCTGTCCTGCCACTCCTGCCGGCACATCGTCGGCGGCCGGCTCAACCACTTCTCGAAGCACCCGGTGCGCTACAAGCTCTGGACCCAGGTCTCGAAGCTCAACGCCTCCCACGCGAAGTTCGCCTGGCTGTCGCTGTTCAGCGTCGCGATCGCCGACGCCTACGTCTTCCTCCTGGCCACCGGCACGATCTCCGATCTCCGCTTCTTCTGACATGGGGTCCCACTGATGGAGCTGGAACGGCACGAGTACGACGTCGTCGTGGTCGGGGCGGGAGGTGCGGGCCTGCGGGCCGCGATCGAAGCCCACGAGAACGGCGCGCGGACGGCGGTGGTCTGCAAGTCGCTGCTCGGCAAGGCGCACACGGTGATGGCCGAGGGCGGGATCGCCGCCGCCATGGCCAACCTGTACCCGGAGGACAACTGGCGGGTGCACTTCCGCGACACCATGCGCGGCGGGAAGATGCTCAACCACTGGCGGATGGCCCAGCTGCACGCGCAGGAGGCGCCGGACCGGGTCCGCGAGCTCGAGGACTGGGGCGCGCTGTTCGACCGGACGGCGGACGGCCTGATCAGCCAGCGCGACTTCGGGGGCCACCGCTACGCCCGGCTCGCCCACGTCGGCGACCGCACCGGGCTCGAGTTGATCCGCACCCTGCAGCAGCGCACGGTCGCGCTCGGGATCGACGTGTACATGGAGTGCACGGTCACCCGGCTGCTCACCGACGACGACGGGGTCACCGGCGCCTTCGGCTACTGGCGCGAGTCCGGCCGCTTCGTCGTCTGGCAGGCCCCGTCGGTCGTGCTCGCGACCGGCGGGATCGGCAAGTCCTACAAGGTGACGTCGAACTCGTGGGAGTACACCGGCGACGGGCACTCGCTGGCGCTCCAGGCCGGCGCGACGCTGGTGAACATGGAGTTCGTGCAGTTCCACCCGACGGGCATGGTCTGGCCGCCGTCGGTGCGCGGGATCCTGGTGACCGAGAGCGTGCGCGGCGACGGCGGGATCCTGAAGAACTCGGCCGGGAACCGGTTCATGTTCGACTACATCCCCGACTTCTTCCGCAAGGAGACGGCGGAGACCGAGGCCGAGGCCGACCGCTGGTACGACGACAAGAAGAACAACCGGCGCCCGCCCGAGCTGCTCCCCCGCGACGAGGTCGCCCGCGCCATCAACAGCGAGGTGAAGGCGGGCCGCGGCACCCCGCACGGCGGCGTCTTCCTGGACATCGCCTCGCGCCGGTCGGCCGAGTACATCCGCAAGCGGCTGCCCTCGATGTACCACCAGTTCAAGGAGCTGGCCGAGGTCGACATCACCGCCGAGGCCATGGAGGTCGGGCCCACCTGCCACTACGTGATGGGCGGCGTGGAGGTCGACCCCGACACCGAGGCGGCCCGCGTGCCCGGGCTGTTCGCGGCCGGGGAGGTCGCGGGCGGCATGCACGGGTCCAACCGGCTGGGTGGGAACTCCCTGTCGGACCTGCTGGTGTTCGGCCGGCGCGCCGGACTGGCCGCGGCCGAGCACGCACTGCGGCGTCCGGCCGAGCGGATCCGGCTGCCCGAGGAGGACCTGGCCGACGCCGCCCGCGCCGCGCTCGCGCCGTTCGACCGCGAGGGCGGCGAGAACCCGTACACCGTGCAGCACGACCTGCAGCAGACGATGCACGACCTGGTCGGCATCATCCGGACCGCGCCGGAAATGGAGCAGGCGCTGGAGCGGATCGCGGCGCTCAAGGAGCGGGTGGCCAACCTGTCGGTCGAGGGGCACCGCCAGTACAACCCCGGGTGGCACCTGGCACTGGACCTCCCGCACATGCTCGTGGTCAGCGAGTGCATCGCCCGCGCGGCACTGGAGCGGCAGGAGAGCCGCGGTGGACACACCCGCGACGACTTCCCCGCCACCGACGCCGAATGGGCGCGGACCAACCTGATCTGCTCCCGGGCACCCGACGGCTCGGTGGCGCTGACCCGGCAACCGCTCCCCCGGATGCCGGACGAGCTCGCCGGGATCTTCGAGGAGGTCTCGTGAGTTACGCGGCACGGTTCCGGGTCTGGCGCGGCGACGTCACCGGCGGCGACCTCCAGGACTTCACCGTCGAGGTGAACGAGGGCGAGGTGGTCCTCGACGTCATCCACCGGCTGCAGGCCACGCAGGCCGGCGACCTCGCCGTCCGGTGGAACTGCAAGGCCGGCAAGTGCGGGTCGTGCAGCGCGGAGATCAACGGCCGGCCGCGGCTGATGTGCATGACCCGGATGAGCACCTTCGGCGAGGCCGAGACCGTCACCGTCACACCGCTGCGGACGTTCCCGGTGATCCGCGACCTCGTCACCGACGTGTCGTTCAACTACGACAAGGCGGCGCAGATCCCGGCGTTCACCCCGCGGCCGCGCGAGGAGGACGGCAGCCACCGGATGCAGCAGGTCGACGTCGAGCGCTCCCAGGAGTTCCGCAAGTGCATCGAGTGCTTCCTCTGCCAGGACACCTGCCACGTCATCCGTGACCACGAGGGCAACAAGGGCGCCTTCGCCGGCCCGCGGTACCTGATCCGGCTCGCCGAGCTCGACATGCACCCCCTCGACGTCGCCGACCGGCGGGACGCGGCGCAGGACGAGTTCGGGCTCGGCTACTGCAACATCACCAAGTGCTGCAGCGAGGTCTGCCCGGAGGGCATCCACCTCACCGACAACGGCATCATCCCGCTCAAGGAACGGGTGGTGGACCGCCGGTTCGACCCGATCACCTGGCTCGGCTCCAAGATCGGCCGCCGCCCGAAGGACTGACGGGTGCCCGTGCGACGATCCCGTCCCGTGCGGGTTCTCGGGCGGGGTGATCTCCCCCGCGAGGTCGGGGTCCTCGCCGTCATCGCGTTCGTGGTGGCCCTCGGGTTCGGCATCGTGGCGCCGGCGATCCCGCTGTTCGCCCGCGGCTTCGGGGTCGGGACGACGGCGGTCGGCCTGGCCGTCAGCGCCTTTGCCTTCTTCCGGTTCGTCTCGGCCTTCAGCGGCGGCACGCTGGTCGAGCGGTTCGGCGAGCGCCTGGTGCTCAGCGCCGGGCTGCTGGTCGTCGCCGTCACCACCGGGCTCGCCGGGCTGGCCGGCAACTTCCCGGTCTTCCTCGCCCTCCGCGCGGCGGGCGGGGTGGGCAGCGCGATGTTCACCGTGGCGGCGCTGTCGCTGCTGCTGCGGGTCGCGCCTCCCACGCACCGGGGACGTGCGGCGGCCACGTGGCAGGGCGGCTTCATCCTCGGCGGCATCGCCGGCCCCGCGGCTGGCGGTCTGCTCGCCGAGCTGTCCCCCCGGTTGCCGTTCTTCCTCTACTCCGGCTTCCTCGTCGTGGCCGGCGCAGTGGCCGTCGCGATGCTGCGCACCGCCCCGGCGGCGACCGACCCCGGCGAGGCCCCGGTGCAGACCGGTCCCGACTTGGACGCCGGCCCGGTCGCGCTCCGGTCGGCGCTGCGGTCGCGGGCGTACATCGCCGCCCTCGTCGCGAACTTCGGCATCGGGTGGTTCCTGTTCGGCGTCCGCAACTCGCTGGTGCCGCTGTACGTGACCGAGGAGCTCGGCCGGACCGTCGCCTGGGCCGGCGCCGGCCTGCTGGCCGGCTCCCTCGCGCAGGCGCTCGGCCTGCTCCGGTCGGGACGGCTGGTCGACGGGTGGGGACGGCGCCCGTCGCTGCTCCTCGGCTCGTCGGTGGCCACGGCGTCGGTGGCGGTGCTGGTGCTCCCGCCCGCGATCGCCGCCTTCCTCGTCTCCATGGCCATGTTCGGCCTGGCCGCCTCGCTGCTCGCCAGCGCGCCGGCGGCCCTCGTGGGCGACGTCAGCCCGGCCCGCGGCGGCCGCGTGGTCGCGGTGTTCCAGATGTCCGCCGACCTCGGCGCCATCGGCGGCCCGCTGATCGCCGGCTGGCTGACCGACGTCGCGTCCTACCAGGTCGCGTTCGCCGTCACGGCCGCCGTCCTGGGGGCCGGCCTGATCGCGGCACTGGCGATGCCCCCGGCGAAGCGCCCCGCCGGCCGGCCGACGTCGTCCTGACCCCGGCTAGTCCTCCTGGGCCGCGGCGCGCCGCTCGGCGCCGGTCTCCCCCGCGTAGCCGACGTCCTGCCCGGCCACCCGGCCGACGAAGGTCTCCGACTCCCCGGTGCCGGTGGTGGAGCCGGCGTCGGGCGCATCGCTGTCGCCACCGCCGGTGGCGCGCGACAGGGCCTGGGCGTCGTCGGGGTCGACGTCCTCTTCCGATGGGCGCGGGTCGGTCACGGCTCCAGTGTGGGCGGTTCCGCCCACCACCGCGACCGCCACTCCGGCGCCTCCCAGCCGTCCATCACGTGGATGGTCTCGCGGGCCACCTTGTCGCCGCGGAACTCCAGGATCTCGACGCCGAAGTTCACCGGCCCGCCGTCGTAGCGGATCCGGAGCTCGACGACCCAGACGTCGCCGCCGCCCCGGACGCGGCGGACGTCGAAGTCGATCTCCCTGGCCGGGTACTGCGCGCGCCACGGCTCGAAGTTCTCGACGCCCTCGAACCGCTCGCCCGACTGCGGGAACTCGAGGACGGCGTCCGGGTGGTAGATCTCGTGCGCGACGTCCTCCCGGCCGGCCGCGCTGTGGTCCAGGTAGTGCCGCAGCACCGCTCGGACGGCCTGCTCGTCCATGGCACCTCCGGGCCTTCCCGTGCGTCGCGGTCAGCCCGCCGGGACGAAGCGGGCCGACGCCGGCCCGGTGAGCCGCCCGGCCGGGAGCCGCCGGCCGCACAGGAGCAGCAGCAGGTCCTGGGCCCGACCGTGGACGGGCTCGCCCCGACCGTAGGACCAGTCGAGGTCGTCGGCGCGCAGTTCGACGCCGTCGAGGTCGACGCCGAAGAAGGCGACCTGCTTGGGCCGCAGCCCGGCCAGCACCATGCCGACGCGAGCCGGTGAGGCGGCGTCGTCGCGCCCCAGGGGCGTCGAGACGTCGAGCCCGTGGATGACGTCGTGGGACAGCGCGCCCAGCGGTCCGCCGCCGGGTGGCGACCAGGGGTGCTCGACGTTGTCCCGCAGCGACTCCCACAGCTGTCCGGTCGACAGCTGGCGGGCGTCGATGCGGGCGCGGCGGTCGGCCATGCGGTCGAAGCTGCCGCGCGCCTTCGCGATCTCCCAGGCCACCCGGGGGAACGAGTAGCGGAAGGGCATCGTGACGTGGGCGAGCACCTCCCGCACCCGCCAGCCGGCGCACAGGCTGGGGCTGTCCCAGTCCTCCTCCGCGAGCGACGCGTACAGCTCGACCTGTGCGCGTCGCTCGGCGGCGACGGCCGCCCTGATGTCGGCCTCGGGCATGTCGTCCTCCTCTGGCGCCCGCAGGGGCGCGGCACACGGGCTTCCCGAGGAGGGACTCTGCGTCCACCGGCTACTCATCGGTCCCTCCGGCGCGTGCTGCGTCAGACGGGCGGCGGGGTGGCCCTGGCGCCGGAGAGCCGGGCGTGGATGCGGCCGACGAACTGCTCGAGCGGGCTCGGCTCGTCACCCGGGCGGAGGGGTCCGGAGGGCATGAGCACCCACAGCAGCAGGTAGACGGCGACACCGGCGCCACCGGCGAGGGTGAGGCCGACGAAACCGACCCGCCAGAGGACGGGGTCGATGCCGCTGTACTCGGCGAGCCCGCCGGAGACGCCACCGATCATGCGGTCGGTGCCGCTGCGGCGCAGCTGCGGTCGGGCGGGAGCCGGCGGCGGCTGCTCCCACGTGGGCTGGTCGACGGGCGGGGTGGGCGGGACTGCGTTGGTCATGGCTGAAGCCTGCCGAGCGGATCGCCCGGCGACCATCAGGTGACCCCCGGATCCGACCCTGGTTCCCAGGTCAGGGTGATGGCCTTCCTGGAGTGCCGAACCCCTGCCCGGCACCTCATCTGCAACTCTTCCCACTCGGATCCCACGAGTACCTGAACACACCTGCCATCGGTGCCACGCCCGCGCCGTCCGGCTAGTTTCCGGCCGACCGGCAAGGATGCCACCGCACTGCAACATCGCCAGGAGGCGCCCGATGATCGACTTCGACCTCGACCGGCCCAGGGTGAGCACGTCTGCCGACGTCACGCTGGTGTCGCGAGGCGTGACCGTCACCGCGCGCGTGGACTCCTCGGACGCCGACCTCGTGGTGGTCGGGCCGGCCGGCGACGGGCCCATGTGGCTGGCCGACACCGTCGCTGCCGGCGACCCCGCCGAGCTCTACTGGATCGGTGGCCAGGAGGAGTGGACGCTGGCCGGCACCGTGGCCGAGGTCGAGGACGGCGAGCGGTCCCGCTGGCACATCGCGGTCGCCGGACCGGCCGAGCGCAGCCAGCGGCGGAAGGCGGTGCGGGCACGCGTGGAGGTGCCGGTGCTCATCCCGTGGGCCGCGGTGGCTCATGGCGATGAAGTTCCTGCGCGTGCCCGAGAACGTCGGCGACATGCTGCGCCGGCGGGTGTTCCAGGCACTGCGGGACGAGCGGGCCGCCGCCGCCGACTGAGCTCCGCGCCCCGACGGGCGCCCGATGTCACGTCCGGGCCGCGGCCGGTGTCTCCATGTCGACACCACCACACCTGGAGGAGACATGGCGAGCAGCACGCGGGTCCCCGCGACCGAGATCACCGGCGTCTACGGGGCGCTGCTGAAGACGATGAGCCGCCGGATGCTCGGCCAGGTCCCGGACGCGGCCGGGGTGATGTGGCACTACCCCGCCGTCTTCAAGGACATGATGAGGTTCGGCCGCAGGACCGAGTCGTGGAACCGGCTGGACCCGAACCTGGCGTCCTTCGCCACCATGGCCGCGGCCGCTACGGTCGGGTGCAGCTTCTGCCTCGACCTCCACTACTTCATGTCGCACAACCGCGGGCTCGACGAGGCCAAGGCGCGCGAGGTGCCCCGGTGGCGGGAGTCGACCGCCTTCACGCCCCTGGAGCGGAAGGTCATGGACTACGCCGAGGCCATGAGCCAGACCCCGCCGGCCGTCACCGACGAGATGTCGGCCGCGCTGCTCGACGAGCTGGGAGCGCCCGCGCTCCTCGAGCTGACCGCCAGGATCGGCACCATGAACATGACCGCCCGGGGCAACGTGGCACTGGGCATCCGCTCGCAGGAGTTCTCGGCGTCGTGCGGCCTGCCCCCGCTGGCGACCGCCTCGCGGAACGGCGTCGCCACGGCATGACCGACGATCCGTTCGTCGCCCACCGCAGGCTGCTGTTCACCGTCGCCTACGAGATGCTCGGCTCGGCCGCCGACGCCGACGACGTGGTGCAGGAGACCTGGCTGCGGTGGGCGGCGGCGGACCGGTCGGACGTGCGGGATCCCCGGGCGTACCTGGTGCGGATCGCCACCCGCCAGGCGCTCAACCGGATGCGCACCCTGGCCCGCCGCCGCGAGGACTACGTCGGGGAGTGGCTGCCCGAGCCGCTGCTGACCAGCCCGGACGTCGCCGAGGACGTCGAGCTGGCCGAGAGCGTCTCGATCGCGATGCTGACGGTGCTGGAGACCCTGCAGCCGACCGAGCGCGCCGTCCTGGTGCTGCACGAGGTGTTCGACGTGCCCTACGACGAGATCGCCGAGGCCGTGGGCAAGTCCGGAGCGGCGGTCCGGCAGATCGCGCACCGGGCCCGCGCGCACGTGGCCGCGCGGCGCCCGCGGGTGGCGGTGAGCCGCTCGGAGCAGCAGCAGGTCGTGGACCGGTTCCTCGCCGCGGTCACGGCCGGCGACGTGCAGGGCCTGATCGACGTGCTCGCGCCCGACGTGGTCGTGGTCGCCGACAGCGGAGGTCTGGCGCCCGCCGCCCGGCGTCCTGTCGTGGGCCGCGAGCGGGTGGCCAACGCGCTGTCCCGGTTCGCGACCTTCGCGCCCCGGGTGGAGATCACGACGCCGCTGGTCAACGGCGCGGTCGCCGCGCGGATCGATCCGGGCGGCGAGTTCGACACCGCGATCACCTTCGTCGTCGAGGACGGCCGGATCACCCGCCTGTACGCGATGCGGAACCCGCACAAGCTGGGCCGGCTCGACGAGGTGGCCGAGCTCGGGCGGTGACGGACGGGACCGGGCGAGCCGGCCGCTGCTCCGTCGTCCTGCCCGGACGCCCACCCCTGCCAGGCACTGCTCGAGGCGAGCTTCCGGCCGGCCGGGAGGATCCTGACCTGCATGACCGTCATCCGTCGGCTCTTCGGCACCGTGGGCGTGCTCCTCGGATCCGTCCTGCTGATCCTCGGCATCATCCTGTCCCCGGTCCTGCTCCTGCTCGCGCCGATCCCGATCCTGGTCTACCTCGCATGGAAGTTCTGGCGTACTCGCCGGAAGGTCAGCCGCGGGGTGGAGCGGCAGCGGAAGCGGGGGCGCAAGCTGAAGAAGCGCGTGGAGAAGAGCCTCTAGGCGTGCTTCGGTCTAGAAGCGGTAGTGCAGGATCAGCGTGCCCTTCCGGGACCACCAGGTGCTGTGCGACTGCATCCGGTAGTACGCGCGCAGGACCGGCGGGAACCGGTCGATCTCGGGCTGCCGGCTGATCAGCATCTCCCTGACCAGCTCCAGCCTGGGGTTCCAGCGCTCGGGTTCCCGCGGGTCGTCCATGCCGGGGAACTTGACCTGGCCGGCGACGGACCGGGTGCCGGGCGCGTGCCGCGCCACCCAGATGGTGAACCTCGTGTAGCCGTTGAAGACCAGCTCCCCGCTCGGGAAGTGGTCGATCAGCCGGTCGAGCAGGGACATCAGCTCGTCCCGGGCGAGGAAACCCATCAGGCCGTCGGCGGTGACCACGACCGGCCGGTCCGTCGGCAGGGCGTCCAGCCAGTCCTGCTCGGTCACGTCGGCGCCGATGGTGTGCGCCTTCGCGCGGTCCGGGACGACCGCCTCGCGAGCGGCCGCCACGTCGGGGAGGTCGACGTCGAACCAGTCGACGGTGGGCGGAAGCCCGATCCGGGCGGGCCGCGTGTCGAACCCGGCCCCCAGGTCCAGTCCGACGGCGTCCGGGTGGCGGGCGATGAAGTCCGACGCCACCTCGTCGATCCGCTTGGCCCGGAGTGCCACGTTGAGGACGAGGTCGGTGTTGGTGTTCAGCTGCTCGTAGTCGTAGTCGAGCGTGCGGACGATCTCGTCGGCGACCGCGTCGCCCAGGACGGGATGCGCCGAGCGGTTGTCCAGAGCCCGGCAGCACAGCGTCAGGTACAGGCTGTTCTCGACCGGTGTCAGTGCCGGCAGCGCGCTGGCCATCATGCGGCCCCTCTCGGCGGCCGTGCTGCCGCACGCCACCGCTACGGAGCCGCTGAGCACTGAGGTGATGGAGGCGTCCGAGGACTCGTCAGGTCGACCGGGCCCACGCCGTCGCGGCCCTTTGCTCCCTCCCACCCGCCACCCAACCGCACGGGGAGCCCGGTGTCAGCGGGCGGCGGCACGGCCGGCAGGAGCCGCGGCGATGAGTTCCGCCCCCGTGCCCGGTCTGCCCCGTAGAGCCGATCGACCGCATCCGAGGGACGCATCATGACCGCTGCCTACACCTTCGACGTCTTCTGCAGCCTCGACGGCTACGGCTCCTACGGCGAGGGCGGCGACTGGGGCGGCTACTGGGGCAAGCAGGGCCCCGAGTTCCTCGAGCAGCGCCTCGCCCAGTACCAGGAGGAGCAGCGGCTGGTCCTCGGGGCCAACACCTTCCGGGAGTTCGTGCAGTTCCTCGGTCCGGGCAGCGGGTTCTCCGCGGCGGACGACCCGATCAACGCCCGGATGAAGAGCATGCCGACGACGGTGGTGTCGACGACCCTCGACGGGCCCCTCGACTGGCCGGACGCGACCCTCGTCAGCGGCGACGCCGTCGACGTCGTCGCCCGGCTCAAGGAGGAGTCCGGGATGCCGTTGCGCTCGCACGGCAGCCTGTCGATGAACCGGGCGCTGATGGCCGCCGGCCTGGTCGACCGCATCCAGGTGACGATCTTCCCGGTGATCACCGGCCGGACCGGGGCGGAGCCCGTCTTCGGGGGAGCGGCCGACTTCGACCTGGAGCTGATCGGGAGCCGGACGCTCGACGGCCGCATCCAGGAGCTCGTCTACCGGCCCACCCTGCACGGCTGACGAGGGGGCCGGACCTCTCCACCCTGCACGACCCGCTCGACCTGGGCAGGCTGGGCGTGGTGGCCTAGCTGCGGCGGGATCGAGTTCGCGGCCTGATCTCAGGAGCGGACGTCGTGCGACATCACGAGGTACTCATCGTCGGCGGCGGCAACGCCGGCATCTCCCTGGCGGCGCGGCTGCTGCGCGACGGCGCGTCGGACGTCGCCGTCGTCGCCCCGCAACCGGTGCACCGGTACAAGCCGCTGCTCAACTACGTCGGTGGCGGTCAGGCGACCATGGCCGATCTCGAGCGCCCCATGGCCGACGTCGTCCCGGACGGGTGCGAGTGGATCCGCGACAGCGTCGTGGCGGTCGACCCGGCCGGCATGACCGTGCGCACGCGGGGCGGGTCGGAGCTGCGCTGCTCGACCCTCGTCCTCTGCCCCGGTCTCGTGGAGGACTGGGACGCGACCCCTGGGCTGCAGTCCGCGTACGCGGACGGCTGGGCGGCCAGCACGTACGTCCCGGGGAGCACGCCGACGGTCTGGCCGAGGCTCTCGTCGCTGCGCGCCGGTTCCGTCGTCTTCACCGTGCCGCCGGAGCCCGCGTCCTGCGCACCGACGGCGCTCAAGCCGCTGTTCCTGGCCTGCGACCACTGGCGCCGTGCCGGCGTCCTGCGCGATCTCGACGTGCGTCTGGTCCTGCCCGCTCCGACCGCGACAGGGGTGCCGGAGGCCGACGAGGTCCTCGAGCGGGCCTTCGCCGACTACGGCGTCGAGGTGCTGCGCGAGTCCCGCATCGAGAACGTGGAGTGGGACGTGCACGCCCTGACGGTCGCGTCGCCCACCGGCCGGCGGGTGCTGGAGGACGTCGCCTTCGCCCACGCCGTCCCGCACTACCGGGCTCCCGCGTGGATCGCCGAGAGCGGCCTGGCCGTCGACCCGGCACCCGGTCTCGTCGACGTCGATCCGCACACCCTGCGCTCCCGCCGCTCCGAGTCGATCTGGGCGATCGGCGATGCGGCCGCCCTCGCCACCCGGCCCTCCGGTGGGGCGCTGAGGAAGCAGGTCGACGTGCTGAGCCGCAACCTGGACGCCGCCCGGCGCGGCAGGCCGTTGCAGCGGTACGACGGCTACACGGTCATGCCCATCACCGTGAGCCGACGGAAGCTGATGCTGGACGAGGTGGACCGCGACGGTCGGGCGAGCCCGTCCGTGCCCTTCCTGGACCCGTTCCGGCCGCGACGCTCGACCTGGCTGTTCGACCGGTACGTGCTGCCGAGGATCTACTTCCGCCGCATCCTCCGCGGGAAGGTGTGAGCCGACATGGTTCGCGTCCTCGTGACCGGGGTCCGTGGCAAGACCGGCGTCGCGCTGGCGGAGCTGCTCGTCGCTCGACCGGACGTGGAGGTGTGCGGCGGCAGCAGCCGCCCGTCCGCGGTGACCATGGACGGCGTCCGCCCGACCGCCTTCTCCTGGGACGACCCGTCAGGATGGGCGGCGGCGACCGAGGGCATCGACGCGGTGTACATCGTCCGGCCGGACCGCGCGGACGCGCCGGAACTCATCGGCGCACTGCTCGCCGCGACGCCCCGGACCCGCGTGGTCCTGCTGTCCGAGCAGGACGCGGACTCCATCGCCCCGGACGGGTGGGCGCCGCGGGCCGAGCGTGCGGTGCGTGACAGCGACCATGACTGGACGATCCTGCGGCCGAGCTGGTTCATGCAGGTCTTCACCGACCCGCGGTACTACCGCGACCCGATCGCCGCCGGGGAGCTGCCGTTCGCGGGCGGTGGCGCGAACGTGGCGTGGATCGACGCCCGGGACATCGCAGCCGTGGCCGAGCGGGCGCTGCTGGACGAGGGGCACGCCGGTCAGTTCTACGAGCTCACCGGCCCGGAGGCGCTCTCCCTGCCGCGCACCGCCGAGCTGCTCTCCTCCGCGGCCGGACGACCGGTGACCCACCGGGAGACGACGATCGAAGACACGCTGGCGGGGACCGAGGGTTTCGAGCGGGACCTCACGGCACTGACCTTCGAGCGCGTGCGGGCCGGCAGCTTCGCCGTCGTCACCGACACCGTCGAGCGCGTGACCGGCCGGCCGGCTCGGACGCTGCAGGACTTCCTGGCCGACAGGGGGCCGGCTCTCAGACGTTGAAGCGGAACTCCACGACGTCGCCGTCCTGCATGACGTACTCCTTGCCCTCCATGCGGACCCAGCCCTTCGACTTGGCCTCCGCCATGGAACCGGCCTCGACCAACTGGTCGAAGGAGACGATCTCGGCCTTGATGAAGCCCCGCTGGAAGTCGGTGTGGATGACCCCGGCGGCCTGCGGGGCGGTGGCGCCGACCGGGATGGTCCAGGCGCGCGCCTCCTTGGGCCCGGCGGTCAGGTAGGTCTGCAGCCCCAGCGTCGCGAAGCCGACCCGGGCGAGCTGGTCGAGGCCCGGCTCGTCCTGGCCGATGCCGGCCAGCAGCTCCGCGGCCTCCTCGGCGGGGAGCTCGGCGAGCTCGGACTCGATCTTGGCGTCCATGAGGATCGCCTCGGCGGGGGCGACCAGGCCACGCAGCTCGGCGATCAGCTCCTCGTTGCCCAGCTCCTCCTCGTCCACGTTGAAGACGTAGAGGAACGGCTTGGTCGTCATCAGGCCGAGCTCGCGCAGCGGCGCCGGGTCGATGCCGGCGGAGAAGAGGGTCTTCCCCTCGTCCAGGACCTTCTGCGCCTCGACGGCGGCCGCGTGCAGGGCGGCGCGCTCCTTGTCCTTGCGCATCTCCTTCTCCAGCCGCGGGATCGCCTTCTCCAGCGTCTGCAGGTCGGCCAGGAGGAGCTCGGTGTTGATCGTCTCGATGTCGTCGCCCGGGCTGACCTTCCCGTCGACGTGCACCACGTCGGGGTCGGTGAAGACCCGGATCACCTGGCAGATGGCGTCGCTCTCGCGGATGTTCGCCAGGAACTTGTTGCCCAGCCCCGCGCCCTCGCTGGCGCCGCGCACGATTCCGGCGATGTCCACGAACGACACCGTCGCCGGGATGATCTTCTGCGAGCCGAAGATGCCCGCGAGCGTGTCCAGGCGGGAGTCGGGCACGCCCACCACGCCGACGTTCGGCTCGATGGTGGCGAACGGGTAGTTCGCCGCGAGGACGTCGTTCTTGGTCAGGGCGTTGAAGAGGGTCGACTTGCCGACGTTGGGCAGGCCGACGATCCCGATGGTGAGACTCACGAGAGTCGAGGGTACGGCCCGGCCCCGCGCACCCGGGACGGCGTCGCGGCGTCGGACACCAACCCTGGCCGGCCGCTCTGACGAGGGGGCGCGACTGATCCTCAGACGAGGATCGGGGTGCCGACCAGGATCTCGGTGCCGTCGGGGCGCCAGGTGCGCCATCGGCCGTCCGGTTGCCGTTCGACCCGGAAGCCGTGGTGGACCTTCGTGTGGTGCCGCTCGCAGAGCAGGGCGGAGTTCTCGAGATCGGTGTCGCCGCCCTCGATCCAGTGCAGCAGGTGGTGGACGTCGCACCAGTAGGACGGCGCGTCGCAGCCGGCGAACACGCACCCTCCGTCGCGGACCTCGGCGGCCCGGCGGACGTGCGGCGGGAACAGCCGCAGCGTGCGGCCGTGGTCCAGCGGCATCCCGTCCGGGCCCATGACGATCCGGGTCACCTGGCCGTCGCAGGCGATCCAGCGGGCCCGGGCGGCGGAGATCTGAGCGCCGAAGCCGAGGTCGGCCGCCCCGGGGCCCA
>DASQTE010000135.1:0-4893 GCA_035642035.1 Blastococcus sp. | reverse complement strand
TGCCGGGGCCGTCAGCAGGGTCACGCGCGCACCCCGCCGAGGTCGGCGTGGATCTCCTGGAGGGAGCGGACGCCGATCTCCCCGCCGCGCAGCGCCTCGATGCCCTGCACGGCGGCGGCCATGCCCTGCACCGTCGTGATGCACGGGATGCCGGCGGCGACCGCGGCGGTGCGGATCTCGTAGCCGTCGAGCCGGGGGCCGCTGTTGCCGGGTGACCCGAACGGCGTGTTGACGACGATGTCGACCTCGCCGGCCAGGATCCGCTCCACGACGTTGCCCGGCCCCTCGCTGAACTTCCCGACCACCTCGGCGGCGACGCCGTTGCGGCGCAGCACCTGCGCGGTGCCGGCGGTGGCGAGCACCTGGAAGCCGAGGTCGGCCAGCCGCTTGATGGGGAAGACCGCCGACCGCTTGTCGCGGTTGGCCAGGGAGACGAACACCGTCCCGTTGGTGGGCAGCGAGCCGTAGGCGGCGGCCTGGGACTTGGCGAACGCGGTGCCGAACTCGGCGTCGAGGCCCATGACCTCGCCGGTGGACTTCATCTCCGGCGAGAGCACGGTGTCGACGCCGTGCCCCTCCACGGTGCGGAACCGGTGGAAGGGCAGCACGGCCTCCTTGACGGCGATCGGCGCGTGCTCGGGCAGGTCCGTGCCGTCGCCGGTCGCGGGCAGCACCCCGGCGGCACGGAGGGAGGCGATGGTCTCCCCCACGGCGATCCGGGCGGCCGCCTTGGCCAGCTGGACGGCGGTCGCCTTGGACACGAACGGCACCGTGCGGCTGGCGCGGGGGTTGGCCTCGATGACGTAGAGGATGTCGTCCTTGATCGCGTACTGGACGTTCATCAGCCCGCGGACGCCGATGCGCGCGGCGAGCTTCTCGGTCGCCGCCCGGATCTTGAGCAGGTCCGCGGAGCCCAGCGTGATCGGCGGCAGGGCGCACGCGGAGTCGCCGGAGTGGATGCCGGCCTCCTCGATGTGCTCCATGACGCCGCCGAGGTACAGGTCGGTGCCGTCGTACAGGGCGTCGACGTCGATCTCGACGGCGTCCTCCAGGAAGCGGTCGACCAGCACCGGGTGCGCGGCGCTGACGTCGGTCGCCTTGGCGATGTAGGCCTCGAGGGTGGCGTCGTCGTAGACGATCTCCATCCCCCGCCCGCCGAGCACGTAGGAGGGACGGACCAGGACCGGGTAGCCGATCTCGCCGGCGATCGCCCGCGCCTCGGGGAACGTGGTCGCGGTCCCGTGCTTGGGGGCCAGCAGCCCGGTGTCGCGGAGGACGCGGGAGAAGGCGCCGCGGTGCTCGGCGTCGTCGATCGCCTCCGGCGACGTACCCAGGACCGGCACCCCGGCGTCCTTGAGCCGCTGCGCCAGACCGAGCGGCGTCTGCCCGCCCAGGGTGCAGATGACCCCGGCGACCGGACCGGCGGCCCGCTCGGCCTCGACGACTTCGAGGACGTCCTCGAACGTCAGCGGCTCGAAGTAGAGCCGGTCGGCGGTGTCGTAGTCGGTGGAGACGGTCTCGGGGTTGCAGTTGACCATCACCGCCTCGTAGCCGGCGTCCTGCAGCGCCATCACGGCGTGCACGCAGGAGTAGTCGAACTCGATGCCCTGGCCGATCCGGTTCGGGCCGGAGCCGAGGATCAGCACGGCCGGCTTCTCGCGCGGCTCGACCTCGGTCTCCTCGTCGTAGGACGAGTAGTGGTACGGCGTGCGGGCGGCGAACTCGCCGGCGCAGGTGTCGACGGTCTTGTAGACCGGCCGGACCCCCAGCCGCCAGCGCAGCGTCCGCACACCGTCCTCTCCGGCGAGCTCCGGCCGCAGCGCGGCGACCTGCCGGTCGGAGAGGCCGTACCGCTTGGCCCGGCGCAGGAGCTCCGGCGTGAGGGACGGCGCCTCGCGGACGGCGTCACCCACCTCGCGCACCAGCGCGATCTGGTCGACGAACCAGGGGTCGAAGCCGCTGGCCTCCGCGACCTGCTCCACCGTGGCGCCCGCGGCGAGGGCCGCCTCGGCCAGGTACAGCCGGCCGTCGACCGGGACACGGAGGGCGTCGAGGAGCTGCTCGGCCGAGCGGTCGTCCCTCTCCCCGGTCCAGAAGCCCGCGACCTTCGTCTCCGTCGAGCGCATGGCCTTGCCCAGCGCCTCGGCGAAGTTGCGGCCCATCGACATGATCTCGCCGACGCTCTTCATCGTCGTCGTCAGGCGCGGGTCGGCGCCGGGGAACTTCTCGAACGCGAACCGCGGGATCTTCACGACGACGTAGTCCAGCGTCGGCTCGAACGCGGCCGGGGTGACGCCGGTGATGTCGTTGGTGATCTCGTCGAGCGTGTAGCCGATCGCCAGCTTGGCCGCGATCTTGGCGATCGGGAAGCCGGTGGCCTTGGAGGCGAGCGCGGAGGACCGGCTGACCCGGGGGTTCATCTCGATGACGACGAGGCGCCCGGTCTCCGGGTGGACGGCGAACTGGATGTTGCAGCCACCGGTGTCGACGCCGACCGCGCGCAGCACGGCGATGCCGACGTCGCGCATCCGCTGGTACTCGACGTCGGTGAGCGTCATCGCCGGGGCGACGGTCACCGAGTCGCCGGTGTGCACGCCCATCGCGTCGATGTTCTCGATCGAGCAGATGACGACGACGTTGTCGCTGCGGTCGCGCATCAGCTCGAGCTCGTACTCCTTCCAGCCCAGCACCGACTCCTCGATGAGGACGGTGTGCACCGGGGAGTCTGCGAGGCCGTGCCCGGCCATCCGGCGCAGCATCGCCTCGTCCGTGGCGATGCCCGACCCGAGCCCGCCCATGGTGAAGCTGGGCCGGATGACGACGGGGTAGCCGACCTCCTCGGCGGTCCCGAGCGCCTCCTCGACCGTGCCGCAGACCTTCGACCGGGGGGCGTCGGCGCCGATCGACCGGACGATGTCCTTGAACAGCTGCCGGTCCTCGCCGCGGTTGATCGCGTCGACGTCGGCGCCGATGAGCTGGACGCCGTACTTCTCCAGCACGCCGTTCTCGTACAGGCCGATGGCGATGTTGAGCGCGGTCTGCCCGCCGAGGGTGGCCAGCAGCGCGTCGGGGCGCTCCTTGGCGATGACCTTCTCGACGAACTCGGGCGTCAGCGGCTCGATGTAGGTGGCGTCGGCGACCTCGGGGTCGGTCATGATCGTCGCCGGGTTGCTGTTGACCAGGCTGACCCGCAGCCCCTCGGCGCGGAGCACGCGGCAGGCCTGGGTGCCGGAGTAGTCGAACTCCGCGGCCTGCCCGATGAGGATCGGCCCGGAGCCGATCACCATCACGTGCTCGATGTCGGTCCGCTTAGGCATTCCGCTGCTCCTCCATGAGGTCGACGAACCGCTGGAAGAGCGGGGCGGCGTCGTGCGGGCCGGCCGCCGACTCCGGGTGGAACTGGACGCTGAAGGCGGGCACGTCCAGGCAGCGCAGGCCCTCGACGACGTCGTCGTTGAGGCCGACGTGGCTGACCTCGACCTGCCCGTACGGGGTGCCGGTGGGCCGGTCGAGCGGGGCGTCGACCGCGAAGCCGTGGTTGTGGCTGGTCACCCGCACCGTGCCGCTGACCCGGTCGAGCACCGGCTGGTTCAGCCCGCGGTGGCCGAAGCGCAGCTTGTAGGTGCCCAGGCCCAGCGCGCGGCCGAGGATCTGGTTGCCGAAGCAGATGCCGAAGAGCGGCCGGCGGGCGTCGAGCACGCCGCGGACGGCCTCGACCGCGTAGCCGGCCGCCGCCGGGTCGCCCGGGCCGTTGGACAGGAACACCCCGTCCGGGCCGGCGGCGAGCAGCTCCTCCGCGGTCGCCGTGGAGGGCAGCACATGGGTCTCGACGCCGAGCGCGGCCAGGTGCCGCGGGGTGGCTGTCTTGATGCCGAGGTCCAGCGCGGCGATCGTGTACCGCTTCTCCCCCACCGCCGGGACGACGTACGTCTCGTCGGTGCTCACCTGCGGGGCGAGGTCGGCGCCGGTCATGCTCTCGGCGGCGGTGACCTGCGCCAGGAGCTCGTCGGGGTCCCTGACCACGCTGCTGATGCCGACCCGCATCGCGCCGCGGTCGCGCAGGTGGCGGGTCAGGGCGCGGGTGTCGATGCCGCTGATGCCGACGATCCCCTGTTTCTCGAGCTCGTCGTCCAGGCTGCCGGTCGCCCGCCAGTTCGCCGGGCGGCGGGCCGGGTCGCGGACGACGAACCCGGCCACCCACATCCGGCGGCTCTCGTCGTCCTCGGCGTTGACCCCGGTGTTGCCGATGTGCGGGGCGGTCATGACGACGACCTGGCGGTGGTAGCTGGGGTCGGTCAGCGTCTCCTGGTAGCCGGTCATCCCGGTGGCGAAGACCGCCTCGCCGACCGTCGTCCCGACCGCGCCGTAGGCCTCGCCCCGGAACGTCCGGCCGTCCTCCAGCACGAGGATCGCGTCGCTCACTCTGCTGTCTCCGTTCGGCTCCGCGCTCGCTCGGCTCCGCGCTCGTTCCTCGCTGCGATGCTCACTCGCTGTCGCCTCACCGCGTCGCCTTTCCGTCGAGCACGGTCGGGACGCCCCGCAGGAACGTCGCGACCACCCTGCCCGGCAGCTCTCGGCCGGCGTAGGGGCTGTTGCGGCTGCGGCTGGCCAGCGCCGCCGGGTCGACCGGCGCCCGGTACGCCGGGTCGAGCAGTAGCAGGTTGGCCGGCTCGCCGGGGGCGAGCGGCCGGCCGTGGCCGTCCAGGCGGCCGATGACGGCCGGGCGCACCGACATCCGGTCGGCGACGCCGTGCCAGTCGAGCAGCCCTGTCTCGACCATCGTCTCGACGACCACCGAGAGCGCCTGCTCGAGACCGAGCATGCCCGGGCGGGCCTGGGCCCACTCGCTCTCCTTGTCCTCCACGGCGTGCGGCGCGTGGTCGGTGGCGACGG
>DASQTE010000134.1:0-8200 GCA_035642035.1 Blastococcus sp. | reverse complement strand
CGGAAGTCGGCCTCGTCGACGATCGTCACGCGGCCGGTACCGAGGTCGACGTCCGGACGCAGCCGGAGCCGGGCGATCGGTCCGGAGAGGGGTGCGCGCACGGTGGCCGGGGCGTACCCGAACCGGCCGTAGATGGGGTGCTCCGACGCCCACAGGGCCGCGACCGGCTCGCGTTCCTGCTCGTGGATCTCGGTGAGCTGGCGCCGCATCATCGCGGTCAGGACGCCGCGGCGGCGGTGGGTGGGCGCGACGGTCACCCAGGTGACGCCGGCGCACGGCACGACCGCACCCGGCACGCTCAGCTCGCGGCTGTAGATGCCCGCGGTGGCCACGACCCGGCCGTCGTCCCACAGGCCCAGCGAGCGGTCGAGCTCCGCGACGGGGGACGGGGTGTCGAGATACGGGCCGGTGGGCGTCTCGCCGAACGCCCCGGCCATCGCCTGCAGGAAGTCGGGCCACTCCTCCGGCGTCGCCGGTCGGAGCTGGTCAGTGAGGTCGTCGGCCACGGGAGTTGTCTACCGGGCAGGTCCGACGGTCCGCCAACGAGTTCCGCTCAGCCGCGCAGGTAGGCCAGCGTCGCCATCACGCGCCGGTGCTGGTCCTCGTCCTGCGCGAGGCCGAGCTTGGCGAAGATGTGCTGGGTGTGCTTCTCGACCGCACCCGGGGTGACGACGAGGAGCCGCGCGATGGCGCCGTTCGAGTGGCCCTCGGCGATCAGGCCCAGCACCTCCCGCTCGCGCGGGGTCAGCCGCCGGACGGGGTCGTCGGCCCGGCGGCGGGCGAAGAGCTGCGCCACCACCTGCGGGTCGAGCACCGTGCCACCGCCGACGACGTCCTCCAGGGCCGAGAGGAACGTGTCCACGTCGGCCACCCGGTCCTTGAGCAGGTAGCCGACCCCGCCCGCGCCGTCGGCGAGCAGCTCGTCGGCGTAGGCCACCTCGACGTACTGGGACAGCACGAGCACCGCCGTCCCGGGCACCAGGCGGCGCGCCTCGACGGCGGCCCGCAGGCCCTCGTCGGTGTGCGTGGGCGGCATGCGGACGTCGACCACGGCGACGTCCGGGCGGTGCTCGCGCGCCGCCCGGACCAGCGAGGGGCCGTCACCGACGGCGGCGACCACCTCGGTGCCGGCCTCCTCCAGCAGCCGGACCAGGCCCTCCCGGAGGAGGACCGAGTCCTCGGCAAGTACGACTCGCATGGGACCGGACCCGCCCTGGGTCACCCGCACGGCAGCTCCGCGGTGAGCCGGGTGGGACCGCCCCGCGGGCTGTCAACGGTCAGGACGCCGTCCACGGCCTGGAGCCGGTCGGCCAGCCCAGACAGGCCGTGCCCCGGCGCGAGCACCGCGCCGCCGGTGCCGTCGTCCTCGACGACGACCCGGAGCAGCCCGGCGGAGCACCGGACGTCGACCCGGCAGGTCGTCGCGTCGCTGTGCTTGGCGATGTTCGCCAGCGTCTCGCTGACCACGAAGTACGCGGTGTTCTCGGTGACCGGTGCGAGCCGCTCTTGGGGCAGGTCGACCGCGAGGTCCACGGGCACCGGGGAGCGGGCGGCGATCGCGGCCAGCGCGGCGGCCAGACCCCGGTCGGCCAGCACCGGCGGGGCGATGCCGCGGGACAGGGCGCGCAGGTCCTCGAGGGTCTCCCGCGCGAGGCCGGCGGCCTCGCCGAGCGCCGCGTGCGCCGCCGCCGGGTCGCGCTCGAGCTGCCGCTGGGCGCGGGCGAGGTCCATGTTCAGCCGCACGAGCTGCTGCTGCGGCCCGTCGTGGATGTCCCGCTCCAGCCGGCGCAGGGCGACCGCCTCGGCGGCGACGGCGGCGTTGCGGCCCTCGGTCAGCCGCCCGAGTTCGGCCTGGGTGGCGGCCCGGGAGGTGAGCATGACGCGGCTCAGGTGGGCCTGCAGCAGGGCCACGGCGCGGACCGCGAACGGCAGCATGACGGCGAAGAGGACGCCGAGGGCGGTGTAGAGGGCGATGCGGCCCCCGGCGGAGCTCTCGATGCCGAGCAGCTCCAGGAGGTCCTTGTTGTCCGGATCGGTGGAGGCGTCCGGCAGCGCCCAGTCCCAGGCGCCGTACGTGACCCCGCCCAGGGCGATCGACCAGAAGGTCACCGTCACGACGAACGAGAGGATCGCGACGGGGAAGCGGACGATGCCGTGCAGGGCGTCGAGCCACGTCTGCGGGTCGCGCAGCGGGGTGATCAGCTTCCGCACCGCACTGCCCTCGGGGATGCGGTACGCCGGCCGCGGGACCGGGCGCCCGAGGACGGACGGCAGCCAGGCGCGCTCGAGGGAGGCGAAGCCGCGGGCGGCGAGCAGGGTCGCGGCCAGCACGGCCACGCCCACCCAGATCACGAGCAGGCCCACGCCGAGGCTGAGGCCGGTCACGACGACGACGAAGGCGGCGATCGCGCCGGGGAAGCCGACGAGGGAGTAGGCGGTGTCGACGCCGAGCTGGCGCACGATCCCCAGCGGGCGCGGCGGAGCCGGTGCACTGGTCGGAGGGCTGGCCATTGTCGGCAGGACGGCGGTGTCTGCGGTCATGCCGTCGAGCCTGGCGCCGGGCGGCGCCCGGACCCATCCCGCTGGCTGGCCGAAGGGGAGTCGGGCCTGCCCGACCGTCGCGAACGAGTCATCTCGGCACGGATGCTCGCCGCCCCGGCGGACGAAGTCCAGTTCCCCGGGCCCGTGGGAGGCGGCCCGTAGGGTCGGGACGAGCCGAGCGCGCCGCCGTCGTCGTGCCCCCTGCGCGACCGCCGTGCCGGCCGGACGGAGGATGCCTGTGCGCGCTCGTGCGCTGCCGATCGCCCTGGCCGCTGTGCTGTTCACCGGCGCCTGCAGCGGTTCCCCGAGCAGCGAGGCCGATCCCTCGGACAGCGCGGCCGAGCCGGAGCAGCCTGTCGCCCAGGTCGCCACCGCCGCCGCGAGCGAGCCCCTGACCCTCGTCACGGGCGACGACCCGGTCGCCACCTCCGTGAGCGCCAGCCGCACCTTCTTCGATCGATCCGACGTGGTCGTGCTGGCCGCGGAGGGGGACCGGGCCGGGACGCTCCTGGGCGCCTCGGCCGCCGTCGCGCTCGGCGTGCCCCTGCTCCTCGGAGCCGACGGCGACGGCGTGGCCGATCCGGTCCTGGCCGAGCTGGACCGGCTGGGGACGACGACCGTGCTCGCCATCGGGAACGCCGCTCCCGCACCGGGCGCCGGGTCGGCGCCCTCGTCCCCGTCGGGGGAGGACGCCAGGGTCATCGGGGTCCCCGCAGACCCGGCGGCGCTGGCCCGCGTGCTGGACCAGGACCTCGCCGACGCGGAGCCGGTCGCCGAGGGGGCCGACGTGACCGCCGTCGCCGAGCTGGACCGGGACGAGCCGGCCGCGCTGCGTCCCGAGGGCGGCGACTCGACGGAGGCAGACACCGCGCCAGGTGAGCTGCCCGACGTCGAGGCCGCCGATCCGCTCGAGCGCACGCTCGTCCTGGTAACAGGTGACCCCGACGGGCTGGCCGGGGCGGCCACCGCCCGGGCGGCCGGCGCCCGGGTGCTGGTCACCGACGGGGCGACCGACCCCCGCGCGTCGGAGGAGCTGGTCAGCGCCCTCGCCGAGGCCGACGCCGAGCACGTGGTCGCCCTGGGTGCCGCCTTCGCGGCCGAGGACGGGCTCGACTGGAAGCTGGCGACGGCGGCCACGGGCACCCAGCTGCCCGGCGGCGGGCAGCTGCTGTTCCCGGGCCGGATGCTGGTCGCCCTCTACGGCCATCCCGGCACGGGTGCGCTCGGCGTGATGGGGGAGCAGCCGCTGGACGCGGCGATCGAGCGGGCGCGGGCGCACGCCGCTCCGTACGAGCCGCTCGTGGACACCACCGTCGTGCCGGCGTTCGAGATCATCGCCACCGTCGCGTCGTCGTCCGCCGGTGACGACGGCGACTACTCGGCCGAGGCCGACCCGGAGTTCCTCCGGCCGTGGGTGGAGGCGGCCGGGCGGGCCGGGATGTACGTCGTCCTGGACCTGCAGCCCGGACGCACCGACTTCGTCAGCCAGGCCGAGCAGTACCGCTCGCTGCTGGAGCTGCCGCACGTCGGGCTCGCGCTCGACCCGGAGTGGCGGCTCGGGCCGGACGACGTGCACCTCACCCAGATCGGCTCGGTGGGGGTCGAGGAGGTCAACCAGGTGATCGGCTGGCTGGCCGACCTGACCCGGGCGAAGGCGCTGCCGCAGAAGCTGCTGGTGCTGCACCAGTTCCGGCTCGACATGCTGCCGGGCCGGGAGCTTGTCGACACCGGGCGGGACGAGCTCGCCGTCATGATCCACGCGGACGGGCAGGGCGCCCAGGGCGACAAGCAGGAGACGTGGCGGGCGCTGCACGAGGCGGCGCCGCCGGGGCTGTACTGGGGCTGGAAGAACTTCTACGACGAGGACCTGCCGGTGCTCACGCCCGAGCAGACGATGGGGCAGGTCAGCCCGCTCCCGGAGCTGGTGACCTACCAGTAGGGCGACGGCCCTCCCGAACTGTCGGTGACCTGTGGTGTGCTGGCGGGCACATCGACTTCCGAGGAGTGGTCACAGGTGACCAGCGTCGCGATCGGCCCGGCGGACCAGCTCGATCCCCGGCTGCTCGAGCACCGCCGTGAGCTGACCGGCTACTGCTACCGGATGCTCGGCTCGTCCTTCGACGCCGAGGACGCGGTGCAGGAGACGATGGTCCGGGCCTGGCGGGGGCTGGGCGATTTCGAGGGCCGGTCGGCCCTGCGGTCCTGGCTGTACCGGATCGCCACGAACGTCTGCCTGGACCAGCTGTCCGGTCGGCAGCGACGGGCCCTGCCGATGGACCTGGCGGGCTCGCCGTCGCCGCCGGTCGAGTCCTCGCTCGCGGCCCGCCGGCCGGGCACGGCGTGGATCGAGCCGGTGCTCGACCGCCAGGTGCTGCCGGAGGACGGTGACCCCGCGGAGCGCGCGGTCGCGAAGGAGTCGATCCGGCTGGCCTTCGTCGCCGCGCTGCAGCACCTGCCGCCCCGCCAGCGCGCCGTCCTCATCCTGCGGGAGGTGCTGCGCTGGAAGGCGGACGAGGTGGCCCAGCTGCTCGACACCACGGTGGCCTCGGTGAACAGCGCCCTGCAACGCGCCCGGGCCACGCTGGCCGCCGCCGGCGGGGTCCCGGAGCCGCGGCGCCCCCTCGACGCGGACGACCGCGAGCTGCTGGACCGGTACGTCGACGCCTTCGAGCGCTACGACATCGACGCGTTCGTGCGGCTGCTGCACGAGGACGCGACGCAGCACATGCCGCCCTTCGAGATGTGGCTGCGCGGCCGCGAGGACATCGGCACCTGGATGCTCGGCCCCGGCTCGAAGTGCCGCGGGTCGAAGATCGTCCCGCTGAGTGCCAACGGCTCACCGGCCTTCGCCCAGTACCGCCCCCGCGAGGGGGGTGGTCGGGAGCCGTGGGCGTTGCACGTGCTCGAGGTGGACGACGGCCGGATCGCCCACATCTCGAGCTTCCTCGACCTCGACACCCCGCTGTTCCGGACGCTCGGCCTGCCGACGCTGATCGACTGACCGGCGATCGGCGTGCTCCCGCCGATGAGTCCTCGCCGCTCGACGGGTCATAGGAGCACGACCTTCGAGAGGGGACGACCCATGCTCGCCGACAGCCCTGCATTCAGCGGCTTCTCCGTGGACGACCCGGCGGCCGCGCGACGGTTCTACGAGGAGACGCTCGGGCTCCGCGTCTCCGACGAGGGCGCGGAAGGGATGATGCGGCTCGACCTCGGCGGCGGCACCAACGTGCTGGTCTACCCGAAGCCCGACCACACGCCGGCCAGCTTCACGGTGCTCAACTTCCCGGTGCCGGACGTCGAGAAGGCCGTCGACGAGCTGACCGCCCGTGGGGTCCGGTTCGAGCAGTACGAGGACCCGCCCACCGACGCGAAGGGCATCATGCGCGAGGGCGGCCCGCTGATCGCCTGGTTCACCGATCCGGCGGGCAACGTCTTCTCGGTGATCGCGCAGGAGTGAGACCGGGGAGGAGGCTTCTCAACTCCCACCTCAACGTATAGCCCACCCGGGGGCTTGCGGCAAGACCCCGGTCCGGCCTCAGACTCGCTCGTCGTGAACCGTCTGAGCACCGTCTTCGCCCTTCCCGACCAGCTCTCCGCCAAGGCCGACCCGGGACTGATCGCCGGCGACGAGCGGCACTTCACGGCGATGGCCGACAGCCTCGAACAGTCGATCGCCGAGCTGACCGATCGCCTCGATGCCGAGCGCAAGGCCCCGGGCGGGATCGGCCAGGAGGCCCTGGACCGGGACCTCGAGATCCACCGGCTGACCGCCCGCCTGCGCACCCTGCGCCGCTTCGGGCTCGACCTGTGCCTCGGCCGCATGGACCCCGACGACGGCTCCGAGGCCGTGTACATCGGACGCCTCGGGCTCACCGACAGCACGGGTCGCCGGCTGCTGCTCGACTGGCGGTCGCCCGCGGCCGAGCCGTTCTTCGGCGCGACACACGCGCGTCCGATGGGGCTGGCGAGCCGTCGCCGGTACCGGTGGACCCGCGGGCGGATCACCGACTACTGGGACGAGGTGTTCACCCAGGACGGGCTCGACGGGCACGCCGCCGCGCTCGACGACCAGTCCGCGTTCATCGCCAGCCTGGGCAGCAACCGGTCGGCCCGGATGCGCGACGTGCTCGGCACCATCGCGGCCGACCAGGACGCCATCATCCGCGCGGGCTCCCGCGGCGCCCTCGTCGTCGACGGCGGTCCCGGCACCGGGAAGACCGTCGTCGCCCTCCACCGCACCGCCTACCTGCTCTACTCCGACCCCCACCTGGGCCACCGCCGGGGCGGGGTGCTGTTCGTCGGCCCGCACGAGCCCTACCTGGCCTACGTCTCCGACGTCCTGCCCAGCCTCGGGGAGGAGGGTGTGCAGACATGCACCCTGCGGGACCTCGTGCCCCAGGGAACCACCGCGGGACCCGAGACGGATCCGCGCGTGGCGCGACTCAAGTCGTCCGCGGAGCTCGTGGGGGCGATCGAGGCGGCGGTCCGGTTCTACGAGGAACTGCCGACCCGGACGACGACGATCAGCACGCCGTGGGCGGAGGTCCGCCTCGACGCCGACGACTGGGCCGAGGCCTTTGCGGCGCCGGACCCGGGCACGCCGCACAACGAGGCGCGGGACCAGGTCTGGGAGCATCTGGTCACGATCCTGTCGGACCAGCACGACGACGTCGACGACGAGGACGGCGACGTCGCGGCCGGCCAGATCCGGACGTCGCTGCAGCGGAACCGGGAGCTGGTCGCGGCCTTCGACCGCGCGTGGCCGGTGCTGGAGGCGACCGACATCGTCGGGGACCTGTGGTCGGTGCCCGCCTACCTGCGCAGGTGCGCTCCGTGGCTCGGCCCGGACGACGTCCGGGTGCTGCAGCGAGCGGACGCCTCGGCGTGGACGGTGGCGGACCTGCCGCTCCTGGACGCGGCACGGCAGCGGCTCGGCGACCCGGGGGCGTTCACCCGCAAGCGCCGGCAGGAGGCGGTTGTCGCGGCGGAGCGTGCGCGCATGGCCGACGTCATCGACGAGCTGATCGCGACCGACGACTCCGAGCTGCTGCTGATGACGACCCTGCGTCACGCGGACCTGCGGGACGCCCTGGTCGACGAGGCCGCGCTCCCGGCCGCCGACCCGGACCTGCTCGCCGGACCGTTCGCGCACATCGTGGTGGACGAGGCGCAGGAGCTGACGGACGCCGAGTGGCAGATGCTGCTGCTCCGCTGCCCGTCCCGGAGCCTCACCGTCGTCGGCGACCGCGCGCAGGCCCGGCACGGGTTCGCCGAGTCGTGGCAGGAACGGCTGGAACGGGTCGGCTTCGACGACGTGCGCCTGGCCTCGCTGAGCATCAACTACCGGACGCCGGCGGAGGTCATGGCGGAGGCCGAACCGGTCATCCGCGCGGTGCTCCCGGACGCCAATGTGCCGACGTCGATCCGGAGCAGCGGCATCCCGGTCGTGCGCGGGTCCGCCGCGCAGCGGGACGCGATCCTCGACACCTGGCTCGCCGAGCAGGCCGAGGGCATCGCCTGTGTCATCGGCGATCCCACGTTCCGGGGGACGTCGCGGGTCCGCTCGCTGACCCCGGTGCTGTCCAAGGGGCTCGAGTTCGACCTGGTCGTCCTGGTGGACCCGGAGGCGTTGGGCACCGGCATCGAGGGCGCGGTC
>DASQTE010000133.1:0-2219 GCA_035642035.1 Blastococcus sp. | reverse complement strand
CTCGCTGCCGCCCTCGGGGGCGAAGGTCAGACCGGAGCGCCGTCCGTTGCGGGACAGCTCGTTGGCCAGCGTGACGTTGAAGGCGTCGACGCGGGTGCTCGGCAGGCTCAGGCTGACCTTGGAGTCCTCGTAGCGGTCGGCGAGCTCCTTGGCCAGCTGGCCGATCTCGGAGTGGTCGGCGGACGAGAGGCTGAGGAGCCCGACCTCCTCGTAGCCGGTCGCCTTGAGGCCCTGGTCGACCATCGAGCCGATGCCGGTGATGGTCCGCTCGCGCACCGGCCGGGTGATCATCCCGGCCTGGCAGAACCGGCAGCCGCGGGTGCAGCCGCGGAAGATCTCCACGCTCATCCGCTCGTGGACGCTCTCCGCCAGCGGCACGATCGGCGTCTTCGGGTAGGGCCACTCGTCGAGGTCCATGACGGTGCGCTTGGCGACCTTGACCGGGACGTCGTCCCGCAGCCGGAGCACCCCGGCGATGGCGCCGTCCGCCCCGTAGGTGACGGCGTAGAAGCCGGGGACGTAGACGCCCTCGACTCGGGCCAGGCGGGCGAGCAGCTCGACACGGCCGCCGGGCCGCCCCTGCGCCTTCCACGCCTTGACGACGTCGGTGATGTCGCCGACGACCTGCTCGCCGTCGCCGAGGACGGCGCAGTCGACGAAGTCGCTGACCGGCTCGGGGTTGAACGCGGCGTGCCCGCCGGCGACGACGACCGGGTGCGTCTCGTCGCGGTCGGCGGCGTGGATCGGGACGCCGGCGAGGTCGAGGGCCTCGAGCAGGTTGGTGTAGCCGAGCTCGGTGGCGAAGCTGACGCCGAGCAGGTCGAAGTCGCGGACGGCGCGGTGGCCGTCGACGGTGAACTGCGGGACGCCGTTCTCGCGCATGAGGGCGGCGAGGTCGGGCCAGACCGCGTAGGTGCGCTCGGCGAGGGTGTCCGGGCGCTCGTTCAGCACCTCGTACAGGATCATCAGACCCTGGTTGGGCAGCCCCACCTCGTAGGCGTCGGGATACATCAGCGCCCAGTGGACGTCGGTGTCCTCCCAGGGCTTCACCTGGGAGTTCAATTCACCGCCGACGTACTGGATCGGCTTCTGGATCTGAGCCAGCAGGGGCTCGAGGCGGGGGTACAGGGTCTCACCAGTCATGACCCGTCCAGGGTAGCCGCCGGTGTTGATGCCGTTCCCCGCGCCGAGTGAGCAGTTGTGGTCGCCCGGCCCGGCGTGCCGGCGCGTGTCGCCGACCACAACTGCTCACTCGGCTGGTGTCAGCCCAGGTCGGGGAAGAAGAGCTTCACCTCGCGCTCGGCGGACTCGGGCGAGTCCGAGCCGTGCACGATGTTGTTCTGCACCTCGAGGGCGAAGTCGCCGCGGATGGTGCCGGGTGCGGCCTTCACCGGGTCGGTGGCGCCGGCGAGGGCGCGGAAGGCCTCGATGGCACGCGGGCCCTCGACCACGAGCGCCACGAGCGGGCCGCCGGTGATGAACTCGACGAGCGAGCCGAAGAACGGCCGCTCGCGGTGCTCGGCGTAGTGGGTCTCGGCGGTCTCCCGGGTCAGCGTGCGCAGTTCGGCCGCGACCAGGCGCAGGCCCTTGCGCTCGAGACGGGTGATCACCTCACCCACGAGTCCACGGGCGACGCCGTCGGGCTTGACGAGGACGAGAGTGCGTTCGGTCACGGGGCGGCAGCCTACGGGGTGGGTGCGGGTCCCCCGTCGCCGTCGTCCGGGACCGGCGCCCGCGGGGCCCCGAAGGGCGAGCCGAGCAGCTCCTTGCGGATCTGCAGCAGGTACAGCCAGATGAGCACGAACGCCCCGGCGACGAACCACATGACGCCGTTCAGCAGGCCGGTCAGGAGCAGCGGCACCTGGAGGGCGGTGCCGATCAGCAGGCCGCGCGGCCGCCGCTGCACCCCGGCGGCCAGGATGAGGACGACGGCCAGCGCGAGCAGGTAGGTCAGCTCCCCGCCTGCCAGCCCGTCGCCGTCCTGCGCGATGCCGCGCGGGACGAACAGCGTCGCGATGCCCTCCAGCACCAGGATCGCGGCGCCGGCGCCGTCGAGCGCGCGGCCGGCCCGGACCGGGTCGGGCGCCGTCATGCGCCCCTCCTGCTCAGGAGCGTGCGGGCCTCGCCCGCGGTGATCACGCTGCCGGTCACCAGGACGCCGGACCCGCCGAGCGCGTCGTCCGGACCGGCCTCGGCCAGCTCGATCGCCTCCGACACCG
>DASQTE010000132.1:0-8633 GCA_035642035.1 Blastococcus sp. | reverse complement strand
CCGCCACGACCACCCGGCCGCGCGGTCCGAGCCAGGGCCAGGCGACCGTCGCGAGCGCGGCGAGCGTCGCCGCGTGGCCGGACACGAAACCGCGGCCCAGAGCCGCGTCGCCACGGATCACCACGTCCGCGAGCAGTGCGTCGGGCCGCCCGCGCGGCCAGATGCCCTTCACGATCTTGGCGGCGACGTAGGTCGCGGTGCCGGCGACCAGCAGCTCCGCGGCCAGCCGCCACCGGCGGAACGCGGCGGCGAGGAACGCCGACACCGGCACCACGGCCACGTTGCCCAGTTGCATCACCGGCCAGACGATCACGAACGGCAGCACGGTGGTGCCGTTGAGCACCCGGAACACCGCCGCCTCCGGGCCCGGGACGCGACCGGCGTCCACCGGCCAGGCGGCGAGCAGCAGGACGCCGCAGCCGAGGACGAGCAGGACGACGTCGGCCGGGCCCCGGTGGATCACCCAGTGACGGGCCGGGGCCGCCGCCGTCACGGCACCGACTCCGGCACCAGCTCGGTGCGCGGCGCGGTGTTCGGCTCGCGGCGCCACGACCGGTTCCGCCGCCAGAAGACGTAGGTGCCCAGGCCGATGGGGATGGGCAGGACGAAGGTCAGCGCCCGGAAGATGAGCACCGCGGCGGCGACGAGGGCGCGCGGACCGCCTGCGGTCGACAGGCCGGTGATCAGGGCGAGCTCGATCACCCCGAGCCCGCCCGGCGTGAAGGGGATCGCCGTCAGCAGGCGGGCGAACGCGAAGACCGCCAGGGCCTCGGCGATGCTCACCTGGTCGGCGCTGACCCCGACGAAGCGCAGCGCCAGCAACAGCACGAGGAACAGCGACAGGTGGCTGACCAGCGTGGCCAGGGTGATCCAGTGCCAGCGGGCCCGCAGCAGCAGGATCGTCCGCCCGCGGAACTTGACCGTCGCCCGGTCCCAGCCGGTCGCCGGCCCACGGCCGAACATGCGCCGGATCGCCGTCGCCGCGCGGGCCGCGCCGTTGCCGATCCGCGCGGCCGCCGCCTCGCTGCGCAGCAGCATGCCGAGGGCGACGACGGCCGCGACCAGCGCGAGCACCCCCAGCAGGCCCCCGACGACCCGCCCGGTGGTCGGGGTCCCGGTGAACGCGAGCAGGACCAGCGCGAGCACCGGCAGGGCGAGCTTGGCGAAGTTGTTCCAGAGCCCCGAGATCAGCAGCGACACGGAGGTCCGCGACCGGGAGAAGCCCCACGAGGTGTTCATCGCGTAGGTGAGCCCGAGCGAGATGGCGGCGCCGCCGACCACGGTGTTGGAGACCGCCGTCGTCGCCTCCGTCGACACCGTGGCCTGGCGGAACGTCAGGCCGGGCGTCGTCAGCATCATCAGGAACTGGTAGGTGGCCAGGTTCCACAGCGCGGCCACTCCGAGGACGGCGACCTCCACCCAGGTCATGGCGCGGACCGACGTCCAGACCGCGGAGATGCTGGTGAACTGGGGGAGGAACCAGCCGAAGACCGCCGCGACCAGCACGAGCGACAGGGCCGGGCCCAGCCAGCGGCGCCACCCCTTCGCGCGGGGACGGGGCACCTCGGTCGGGACGGGTGACTCCACGGTGGTCATCTGCCGCCCTCCCCTGTCGTGGGCGGGTCGAGATCGAGCCGCCCGCCGCTGTCCTCGTGCACCATCGCCCGCAGCTCGTCGCGCGGGACCGCACCGAGGCCCTGCGTGGCGACCGCCAGCGGCTCGCCGCGGTTCTCACCGGACAACCGGAAGACCACGGTGATGCAGCCGCCGGCGAACAGGTAGTAGCGCCGCCCGATGTACAGCGGGGTCACCTGGCTCACGCGCTCGAGCCGCCGCATCTCCGGCCGGTCGCTCGGGATCTCAGTCGCTCCCGAGGTGAAGCAGGAGCGGGTCAACCGGATCTCGATGGCGTGCATGCCGTCGCGGTCGGAGTCCAGCCAGAAGCGCGCCGAGCCGCGGTCGACGTCCATGTCGGAGAAGTGCCAGCCCAGCGGCATGCCCTCCAGGCAGGGCACCCACGAGGCGGTGGACACAGCCTGGGCCATGAGCACGACGCCGTTGGACGGCGTCCCGTCGTCGCCCTCCTTGCAGGCCACCAGGTCACCGCTGAGGGTGCCGCCGATCTGGATGCACCCCGGCAGGACCAGCAGGCCGGCGAGCGCGAACAGGACCGCGCCCCACCGGCGGCGGCGCCTCACAGCGGCGACCCGAGGATGGTGATGGTGAAGGCGGCGAGGATCACGGCGCTGACCAGGGTGACGAGGGTGAGCCCGGCCCGGCGCCAGGTCCACCGCTGGATGCGCACGGGGGGCAGCCGGTAGGGCAGCAGGCGCAGGAAGTCCGCGTGCAGGTCGCGTCCCTGCTGGCGCAGCATCCGCCGCAGCTGGGAGGGCATGGTCAGCCCGCGGGTCGCCGCGAAGGCCTCGGCGATCTCCTCGTCGGAGAACTGCAGGCGGGCGCGGCGGTAGACCTGCTGGGCGTCGGTCCGCAGCGCCAGGACCAGCATCATGTTCGCGAGGTCGACCGCTTGCCGCCACGGGCTGGGACGGACCTCCGCGAAGGCGGAGTCGATGAGGAAGAGCGTGCCGTCGCGCACGAGCAGGTTGGCCGGCTTGATGTCGCGGTGGGCCATGCCGATGTCCCACATCCGGCGGACGATGGACAGCCCCTGGTCGATGATCGAGTCGTCGACCTCGGCGTCCCCGGCCTCCTTGGCGCCGGCGATGAACTCCGTGACCAGCAGGTACTCCCGCTCCGGGGTGATCTCCACGATCCCGAGCGGGTGGGGGACCGGCAGCCCGGCGTCGGAGAACAGTCGCAGGATGTAGTCCTCGTACTGCACCAGCCGGCGCACGGTGTGGAACGGCTTCTCGTCCTCGAGCCGGCCGTACAGCAGCGTGCGGCCGAGCTTGTACCAGCGGTCCGAGCGCACGTGCGTGGCGGCGTAGAGCTTGCCGAAGATGCTGCTCTCCTCGGAGCCCGCCGTGTCGGCGGCCTTCACGGTGATCTTCAGGGGGGTCGAGCCGCCGGACCCGGCCAGCCCGAACGGGGCGACGTCGGTCGCGAGCACCCCGAGCTGGTCGTGCAGGGCGCGGATGATGGCCTCCCCGCGCTCGCCGGACACGTCCAGGTGCGCGGGCCGGCCGCGGCTGTAGCGCACCGGGTAGACAGCGTTCGGGGTGAGCAGGCGGAACGCGGCCAGCGACGCCGCGACACCGAGCACCACCCCGGCCAGGATGCCGGTGGGGTGGTCCTGGGCGAGGTAGAGCCGGGACGCCGCGGTGATCACCAGCAGGGCGCAGACCGCCCACTTCCCCCGGGTCCGCCACGTGCCCGACGGGATCAGCGCGTAGACGGTGCTGACCAGGAACGCGGCGAGCACCGTCATGGGCAGGGACGGCATGGAGAAGCCGGACCAGCCGCCGATGATCTCGACCTCGTACGGCCGCGGCCGCTGGAGGGCGAGCGCGAGGAAGGCGCCCAGGTTGGCCACGAGCAGCCCGACGCCGACCCAGACGAACAGGTGCCGCCACCGCCGGAAGATCACCAGCAGGATCAGGTTGCTCAGCCACAGGACGTGGATGGCCTTCGCCGTCGCGAGCACCCCGAGGGCCTCCATGACCGGCGTCAGGCCGGGGGAGCGCAGCTCGCTGATCGCCTGGAGGACGCGCGTGTCGGCGACGTCGAAGACGGTGACCGTGCCCGTGATGACGACGACCACCCACATGACGAGGACGACGCCGCTGAGGCCGAGCCAGAACTTGCCGGAGGCGGCGAGCGCGCGGGGGAGCGGGGGCGGTTCGCCGGAGGGGCGGCGGCGGCTGCGGACGCGCGCGATCGCCGGGGGAGCGGGCCGCGGGACCGGGATCGAGCGTCCCGGCCCGGGCGGAGCCTGCGGCAGCGACGCCATGTCGGCTGATGCTGCACCTGGAACGGGCTCCAGACCATCCCCTTTCGTCCCGCTCCGGCGCTACGGTGGCCCCCGCCCGCACACCGGGGAAGGGAGACGTCGTGCGACGTCGGCCGGCCGGTGTCCTCGCGGCGCTGCTGCTCGTGCTGCTCTCGGCCTGCGGAGGCTCCCCGGCAGCCCCGGCACAGCCGACGGGGACGATCCGGTTCGCCTCCTACGACTTCCAGGAGAACCAGATCCTGGTGGAGGTCTACGCGGAGGCGGCCCGGCGCTCCGGCCTGCCCGTCTCGGTCCAGCACGGGATCGGCACCCGCGAGGTGGTCTCGCCCGCGCTGCAGCAGGGCGTCGTGGACGTCGTCGTCGACTACCTCGGGACGGCGACCCTGTTCGCCCGCCCGGCCTTCCCCGACCTGCCGGAGACGCCGGAGGGGATGCTCCGGGTGCTGGAACGGACGCTCGGCGGGCGCGGGGTCCTGGTCCTCGACGCCGCGCGGGCGGAGGACCAGAACGGCTTCGCCGTCACCACGTCCTTCGCCGCCGAGAACGACGTCGGCTCGCTCTCCGACCTCGCCCCGCTGGCGCCCGACCTGGCGTTCGGCGGTCCACCCGAGTGCCCCGACCGGCCGTTGTGCCTGCCCGGGCTGGAGGAGGTCTACGGGCTGGACTTCGCCGAGGTGCTGAGCATGCCGACCCGGGCGGCCACGGTGGAGGCGCTGTTGTCGGGTGACATCCAGGTCGGGCTCCTGGAGACGACGGACGCGCGGCTGGCGGTCGCGCCGATCATGCTCCTGGTCGACGACCTCGGGCTGCAGCCCCGGGAGAACGTGGTGCCGATGGTCCGCGCCACGGTGGCCGACCGCTACGACACCCGGCTCGTCGAGGCCCTGAACCAGACCAGTGCCCTGCTGACCACCGGCGACCTCGTCCAGCTCAACCGCGCGGTCGAGCTGGACGGGCTCACGCCGGAGGAGGCCGCGAAGCGCTGGTGGGGGCCCGGCTGAGCGACATAGTGGAGCGCATGCTCCACTACTCCGCATGGCACGTCCGCGGCTGCACGCACCGGAGACGCTGCTCGGCGCGGCCGAGGATCTGGTGATCGAGCACGGCCGCGCGAACCTCACCGTGCGTGCGCTGGCCGAGCGGGCCGGGGCGTCGAACGGCAGCATCTACCACGCCTTCGGATCCGTGGAGAACGTCGTCGCGACGGCCTGGCTCCACCGGGCCGCCCAGTTCCTCGAGGTGCAGCGGACCGCCGTCGACGCCGAGTTGGCCGCCGGGAACGCCGTGGGGGCGGTCCAGGCCGCGGCCGACGCCCCCGCCCGGCTGCACGAGATCGAGCCGTCGGCCGCACGGCTGCTGACCGCCCTCCGTCGCGACGACCTGCTCGTCGACGGCGTCCCGGAGCCGGTGGCGGCGGACGTGCGCGGCCTCGACCGCGAGCTCGCCGGGATCCTGCGCCGCCTCGCCCGGGCGCTGTGGGACCGCGCCGACCCCGTCGCGGTCGACGTCGTCACGACCTGCGTCGTCCGCCTGCCCGCCGCCCTGCTGTTCCCCGCGATCCGCGTCGGCGGGGTGCCCCCTCGTGCCCGCCGTCAGCTGGCGGCGGCCGTCGCCGCCGTCCTCGACTGCCCGCTCACCCCCTAGGAGACCCCCCGATGCCCGTGCTGGACCGCCACGACGACGTCTTCGTCCTCGACCTCGGCGACACCGAGAACCGCTTCTCCCCCGACTGGCTCGCGTCGGTGGAGGCCGCGCTGGACGAGGTGGCGGGCGCCGACGGGCCGCGTGCCCTCGTGACCGCCGCGACGGGCAAGTTCTTCTCCAACGGGCTGGACCTCGACTGGCTGTTCGCGCACGGCGACCAGCACGAGGACTACGTCGTCCGCGTCCAGGAGCTGCTGGCCCGGGTGCTCGCGCTGCCGGTGGTCACGGTGGCGGCGCTGCAGGGCCACACGTTCGCGGCGGGCGCCATGCTGTCGCTGGCCCACGACTTCCGCGTGATGCGGGCCGACCGCGGGTTCTGGTGCCTGCCGGAGGCCGACATCGGCATCCCGTTCACCCGGGGCATGTCCGCGCTGATCCAGGCGCGGCTCACCCCGCAGACGGCGCACGAGGCGATGACCACCGCCCGCCGCTACGGCGGCGAGGACGCCCGCGCGGCCGCGATCGTCGACCGCGCCGTGGACGAGGAGTCGGTGCGGACGACGGCGGTGGAGCTGGCCGCCTCGCTCGCCGGCAAGGCGGGCGACACGCTGGGCACCATCAAGGCCTGCATGTACGCGCCCGCTCTGGCCGCGCTCCGGGACCGGGTGGACCCGCGCGGTTAGACCATCGCGCCGACGCCGGTGATCGCCCGGCCGACGATGAGCGTGTTCACCTCGCGGGTGCCCTCGTAGGAGTAGATCGCCTCGGCGTCGGCGACGTAGCGGCCGACGTTGTGCTCCAGCAGGATGCCGTTCCCGCCCATGAGCTCCCGCGCCCAGCCGACGGTCTCGCGCATCCGCACGGTGCTGAACGCCTTGGCCAGGGAGGCCTGCTCGTCGGTCATCCGGCCGGCGTCCTGCAGCTGCGAGAGCCGCATGCAGAGCGCCGCCGACGACGTGATGTTGCCGAGCATCCGGACCAGCAGGTCCTGGACCAGCTGGAACCCCGCGATCGGCCTGCCGAACTGGGTGCGGTCGTTGGCGTAGCGCAGGGCGTGCTCGTAGGCACCGCGGGAGCAGCCGACCGCCGACCAGGCCACCCCGGCCCGCGTCGTCTTCAGGACCTTGGCGGTGTCCTTGAAGCTGCTGGCCTCCTGCAGCCGGTTCTCCTCGGGGACGCGGACGTCCTCGAGCGTGATCACGGCGTTCTGCACCGCGCGCAGGGCGATCTTGTCCTCGAGGTCGACGGCGGACATGCCCTCGGTGCCCTGCTCGACGACGAACCCCAGCACGCGCTTGGTCTCGACGTCCTGCGCCCAGATGATGACCAGGTCGGCGAAGCTGCCGTTGCCGATCCACTTCTTCTGGCCGTTGAGGACCCAGCTGTCGCCGTCCCGGCGGGCGGTCGTCCGGAGGCCGCGGGCGACGTCGGAACCCGAGTCGGGCTCGGTGAGGCCGAAGGCGCCGATCAGCTCCATCCGCGCCATGGCGGGCAACCAGCGCTCCTTCTGCTCCTCGGAGGCACAGAGGTGCATCGAGCCCATGGCGAGGCCGCCGTGCACGCCCATGAAGGTGGAGACGGACGGGTCCCCCCGCGACAGCTCCATGGCGATCATCCCGTCGAGCAGCGCGGACTTCCCGGGCGAGCCGTAGCCGGAGAACTGGGTGCCGGCGATGCCCAGCTCCGCGAGCCCCGGGATGATCTGGCGCGGGAACTCCGCCCGCGTCCAGTACTCGTTGATGATCGGCTGGACCTCGGTGTCCATGAAGGCCCGCACCCGGTGCAGCAGTGCCCGGTCCTCGTCGTCGAGGAGCGCCTCCAGGTCGTAGAAGTCGGACGTCACTGTCCTCGCGCCTTCGGTCACGCCCCCGCCTCTACCCGCCGGGCGGTGGACCTCAACCGGTACGTATGCGGCGCGATGCCGCTGGGCACCAGTCGGGGCCCGCACCGCAACGAGGAGGACGACCGTGCGATCCATCGCCCAGCAGACCGTCGACGAGCTGGGCGGGCCGGGCAGCGTCCTGGTCCGCCAGCGCGACGACCACGTCGAGCTCGACCGCCTGCTGCAGGAGCTCGACGGCACCACCGGCTCCGCCCAGCAGGAGGTGCTGAACCGCATCGACCGGCTGGTGTTCAGCCACGCGTTCGCCGAGGAGACCGTGCTCTGGCCGGTCCTGCGCCGGGTGCTCCCGGACGGCGACGCCCTGACGCTGCAGGTGGAGAAGGAGCACCAGGAGGTCAACGAGCTGGTCAGCGCGCTGGAGGCCGGCGGGCCCGACGACCCGCGGCGGCCGGCCCGGCTGGCCCGGCTCGTCGAGGTGCTCCGCGAGGACGTCCGCGACGAGGAGGACGTCCTCTTCCCCCGGCTGCAGGAGGCGGTGCCGGCGGACGAGCTGCGCCGGCTGGGGCGCCGGTGGGAGATCATGCGGCGGATCTCACCCACCCGGCCGCACCCGACGGTCTCCCGCCGTCCGCCCGGCAACGCGCTCTCCGGCCTGCCGCTGTCGATCCTCGACCGGACCCGCGACGCGGTGGACGCGGGCGTCCGCCGTGCGCCCGCGCAGCTGGCACCGGCCGGGGCGGTGCTCAGCAAGGGTCTGGCCGCCGTCGCCGGTCTCGTCAAGCGCGTGCCGCTCTCCCGCACCGGCGACCGGCCGCCGACCAGCCGCTGACGACAGCAGAGAGGGCCGGCTCCCGCTACGGGAGCCGGCCCTCTCTGCCGTCCGGGTCAGGTCGTCTGCTTGTCCTTGGGCTCGGCGCGGGCGTCGAGCTGGATCTCCTTGTCCGCCCTCGGCACGCCCTCCTTGAGCTCCCTGTTGCGCTCGATCTCGGCGTCGAGCTCGATGCCGAAGAGCAGGGCGACGTTGATCAGCCAGAACCAGATCAGGAAGACCACGACGCCGGCCAGCGCGCCGTAGGTCTTGTTGTAGCTGCCGAAGTTGCCCACGTAGAACGCGAAGGCCGCCGAGGCCACGATCGCGACGAGGATGGCCACGCCGGCGCCGGGGCTGACCCACTTGAAGCCACGCAGCTTCACGTTCGGCGTCGAGTAGTAGAGGACCGCGATCATCAGCGCCAG
>DASQTE010000131.1:0-13988 GCA_035642035.1 Blastococcus sp. | reverse complement strand
GCTGCTCGACGCGCGGGCCACTGAGATCACCGACGGCATGCTGCTCGCGGCGGCCGACGCACTCGCCGCCGTCGTCCGCGACGACCAGCTCAATGCCAACTACATCATCCCGAGCGTCTTCGACCACGAGGTCACGACAGCGGTGGCCGCCGCCGTCGCCGACCAGGCGCGGCACGAGCCGGGCGCGACGGTCGAGGTCAGCGGCATCGAGACCACCAAGGCCTGAGGGGCGGCGCCGAAAGTCCCCTGAAAGGGGACGGCGCAGCGCGCGTGGACCGGGGATGATCGTCGGGTGCCCGAGTTGCCCGAGGTGGAGGCGCTGGCCGCGTTCCTGCGCGAGAACGCCGTCGGCCGGATCGTCACTCGCGTCGACCTCGCGTCGGTCCAGGCGATCAAGACCTTCGACCCGCCGCTGAGCGCGCTCGGCGGCCTCGAGGTCACCGGCGTCAGCCGGCACGGCAAGTTCCTCGACCTCAACGTCTCCGGGCTGCACCTGGTGGTCCACCTGGCCCGCGCCGGCTGGCTGCACTGGCGGTCCGGCCTGCCGGAGGCGCCGCCCAAGCCGGGCAAGGGCCCGCTGGCGCTGCGGGTCCACCTGGAGGACGGCGAGGGCTTCGACCTCACCGAGCAGGGGACGCGCAAGGGGCTGGCGGTCTACGTCGTCCGGTCGCCGGGTGAGGTGCCGGGCATCGCGCGGCTCGGTCCGGACGCGCTGGAGGTGGACCGGGAGCAGTTCGCGGCGCTCATGGCGAGCCGGTCCGGCCAGCTCAAGGGCGCGCTCACCGACCAGACGCTCATCGCCGGCATCGGCAACGCGTACTCCGACGAGATCCTGCACGCGGCCCACCTGTCGCCGTTCAAGGGCGCGGACAAGCTCAAGGACGACGAACTGGTCCGTCTCTTCGACGCGGTGCGGGAGACGCTGACCGAGGCGCTCGGCCGCCAGGTGGGCCAGAAGGCGGCGACGATGAAGGGCGAGAAGCGGTCGGGGCTGCAGGTGCACGCTCGGACCGGCCTGCCGTGCCCGGTCTGCGGGGACACCGTCCGCGAGGTCAGCTTCGCCGACACCTCGCTGCAGTACTGCCCGACCTGCCAGACCGGCGGCAAGCCGCTGGCCGACCGCCGGATGTCCAAGCTCCTCCGCTGATTCAGCCGGGAAGCAGGGACAGCAGCTTCGTCAGCGTCCGCGCGAGGACGGAGGAACCCACTCCGGCGTCCGCGTGCGCGGTAGGTGCGGCCGAGCCGACCGCCGTCCACCAGTCGACCGGTGCCGGCGGGGCGAGCGCGTCGACCCGCTCGCCGGGCCGGGGGACGACGACCTGCGCGCCGGTCCGTCCGGCGGCGGCCAGCAGCCGCTGCACCGGCTCGGCCCAGCGGTGGAAGGCCAGGTTGAAGGTGGCCCAGTGGATGGGCAGCAGCACACGGCCGCCGAGGTCGCCGTGCGCCCGGACGGCCTCCTCGGGGTCCATGTGGATCGCGTGCCAGGCGTCGTTGTAGGCGCCGATCGGCAGCAGGGTGAGGTCGAACGGCCCCAGTCGGGCGCCGATCTCCGCGAACGCCGGGGTGTAGCCGGTGTCGCCACCGAAGAAGACCCGGTGCCGGGGACCGGTGATCGCCCAGGACGCCCACAGCGTGGTGTCCCGGTGGAAGTAGCGACCGGAGAAGTGGCGGGCCTCCGTGCAGGTGAGCTCCAGCTCGCCGACCCGGTGCGCCTCGTCCCAGTCGAGCTCGACGATGCGCTCCTCCGGCACGCGCCACTTGCGCAGGTGCTCGCCGATCCCGATCGGGACGACGAAGGGCGCCGACTGCGTGACCAGCAGCGCCCGCACGGTCGGCAGGTCGAGGTGGTCGTAGTGGTCGTGGGAGATGACGATCGCGTCGACCGGCGGGAGGTCCGCCAGCTGCAGCGGCGGCTCGTGCAGCCGGGTCGGCCCGAACACCGGCGACGGCGAGACGCGGTGGCCCCAGACCGGGTCGAGCAGGATGCGCTGCCCGTCGACCTCCAGCAGCGCGCTGGCGTGCCCCAGCCAGGTGACCGCTAGCTCGGCGGCGTCGGCGGGGATCTCGGCCTGCGCCAGGGGGATTGGGGCACCGGGCAGGCCGACGTGAAGCTCCTCGTGCCACTGCCGCAGCAGCCCGTCGCGGGTGTTGGCGGGCGACAGCGCCGGCGTCGGCATCCGGTTGTGGAACTTGCCGTCGGAGAAGTGCGCCGAGCGGCTCACCACCGGGCGCAGCCGGCGGCGGTGGGCGCCCAGGGCGGTCGGCAGGCCCCAGGCGGCAGCGATCACGAACCCCGCCGGACCGGCGAGAGCGGAGGCGGCCAGGGCGAGACGACGGGCGAAGCGGGACGGCACGGTTTCCAGCATCCCAGCCGGAGCCGGGAGATCGCTGTGAGCCGGGCGACGTTCCCCACCGGATGATCAGGAGACCTGATCACACCGGGTCCTGGCTCACCATCGACGGTGAGCCAGGACCCAGAACGATCAGGAAACCTGATCACGCCGGTCAGCCGGCGATGGCGGCGACCGGGGCGGTGCGGGCGGCTCGGCGAGCGGGGAGGACCGAGGTCAGCAGCCCGGCCACCGCCACGACGACGACGATCGCGGCGACCTGCAGCCACGGCACCGACAACCCGATCTGCCCGCGGGAGTCGCGCGTCCTACCCCGGTCTGAGGTAGGACGGACCCATGACCGACGTCCCCGCTGCCAGACCGCGTCCGGAGGACGAGGGCGGGGATCCGGCGTGCCTGCTCCGCCGGGTCTGCCCGTCCTGCGGGCGGGTGGCCGACGAGGACCCGCCCACCACCTGTGCCGCGTGCGGGGCCGAGCTCGACCCCGACTGAACGGTCAGGCGGCCAGCTGCCGCTGACCCACCGCCATGAAGTCGCAGAGCGCCTGGCGGAGCGCGATCCCGCGCGCGTCGGCCGGCACGTGCACCTCGTCCCGCCGGTCGAGGGGCAGCCCCGCCAGGTCGAGGGCCGCCTGGGAGCGGATGTCCTCCCCGAGGATGCGGTGCTGCAGGGCGATCTGACCGGCCGCGGTGGCCGGTGTGGGCAGCGGCTGCCCCGGGCCGTCCGAGAGCAGCAGGCAGACGTAGAGCCGGGAGGAGTCGAGGTCCTCGGGCTGCAGCAGGTAGACGATCGTCGTCGTCGCCCCGGAGTCGAGGAACTCCTGCCGGAGCCGGAGCTGGAACGGCGCCCGGAACGTGTACGTCGTCCGCCGGCGCTGCCGCAACGGGCGTCCGCCCAGCGCGACCTCCGGGTCCACCGGGTTGTCGCACCACTGCTCCTGCACGCTGGTGAAGCCGCCCGGCTCGCGTTGCACGTCGGGGGGCGCGACCTCGGCGCCGTCGGCCGGACCGATGGTCGCCGGGTGGACGAACGCCCCGTGCGTGGCGTCGAGGAAGGTGTCGGCGATCGGGCCCGCCGGGCCGGGGGAGCGCAGCGGAGGCAGCCATCGGCTGACGAAGCGGCGGTCGGTGGCCTCGGGCACCTCCAGGGCGACGTCGGCCGGCTCGGCCGGCGCCAGCCAGATCACGCCGAGGCGTTCGCGGACCCCGTAGGCCGGCGGGTCCGCCGCCACCTCCGGTCCCTCGCGCCGCAGCATCCAGTTCCGGCCGAGCAGGCGGACCTGCAGCCAGCCACCCGGGCGCAGCTCCCGCGACAGGGCCACCGGGTGCCACGCGTGCTCGAGGGAGGGGTCGAGGTTGCCGAACACCGGTCCGGGTGGCGCGGTCGGCTCGGGGACCCGCTCCGGGACGGGGACGGCGGCCGGCCGGGGCGGAGAGGGCACCGGGGTGCGGTCCGGCGCGACCCACACCCAGCCGTGCCGCTCCTCGACCGCCCACGGGGTGGCCAGGTCGGCCCGCGGCGGCGGGGTGCCCTCCGGACCCAGGGACGGGATGTCGGCGCAGCGGCCCTCGCCGTCGAAGCGCCAGCCGTGCGCCGGGCACTGCAGGCGCCCCCCGGTGACGGTGGCGGTGGCCAGCGGCACCAGCCGGTGCGGGCAGCGGGACGGGAAGGCGCTCACCTCACCGCCGGGCTGCAGCCGCACCACCACGAACGCCCGGCCGCCGGCGCCGACCAGCACCGGCGTCGTCCCGACCTCGGCGGCGCGGGCCACCGGGTACCACCCCGTCGACGTCGAAGCCATGACCCATTGCAGCGGGACCGCGTTTTCGCCGCGTTACGGCCGGCGCAACGTTGTGCGTCAGCCGGGACGCGACGCCGTCGAGCGGCTGGGGAGGGCCCGGAGGGCGACCAGGCAGAGGTCGTCGGCGAGCGATCCGGCCGAGAAGTCGGTGACCGCGGAGACGAGGGCGTCGAGCACGACCGCGAGCGGCTCGCCCCGGTGCTCCTGCAGGATCCGCCGGGCGCGCTCCTCGCCGAACAGCTCCAGGGGGCGCGACCGGTCGCGGTGCGCGGGTCGCCCCTCCACGAGGCCGTCGGTGAAGAGCAGCAGGCCCTGGCCACCGGTGAGCACGGTGGAGCCGGCCTCCACCACGAGCGGCTGCACGCCGATCCCGAGCGGCGGGCCGACCCGGCCGCCCGGCAGGGGCGCGGCCGTGTCCAGGTCCCAGGGGACGTCGTGCCCTGCCGCGGCCCACCGCACGGTGCAGTCCGGTGACGGCGCGATGTTCAGGCAGACGACGGTCACGAACCGGGTCTGCGCGGTGCCGGGCTCACCGAGCGCCGCGTCGGCCAGGTGGAGGAGCTGGACGGGGTCGCCGGTGAACCGGGCGTAGGTCGCGCAGGCCGCCCGCACGAAGGCGGCGCACCGGGCGGCCTCGAGGCCGTGCCCGACGACGTCGCCGACGACGACCGTGGTGCTGCCCGCCGGGCCGTCGACCACGAGGAAGAAGTCGCCGGCGAGGAGGCCCTGGGCGGGCGAGAACGAGGTCGCGATGCCGAGGTGGGGCCGGTCGGGGACCGCGGCCGGCGTGAGCGCCGCCCGGAGCGACTCGAGCTCGGTGAGCTCCTCCTCCTGGGCGCGGACGCGCAGGGCCAGCGCCCGTTCCCGCCGGAGCAGCAGCGTCACCAGGATGCCCACCCCGAAGAGCACCAGGACCCGGTTGAGCGTGGCCAGCCACAGGATCCCGCCGGCCAGGTCCGGGTGGGGGCTCAGCAGCTTGTCGGCCACGAACATCACGGTGGTGGCGCTGGCGGTCACCAGGACGCCGGGCAGGTCGAACCAGTAGGCGCTGAGCACGATGGGCACCAGGCCGTACATCGACACGGCCAGGCTGGGCGTGGAGGCGCTGACGAGCAGGACCCACAGGGCGGCGAAGAGGGCCAGCAGGATCAGCACCTGCTCGCGCCGGCCGCTCAGCCGGGCGGCGGCCGCGGGAGGGCCTGGGCGTTCGGCGGCCGGTGCCACCCTCCGCCGCGCGGTCACCGGCCGAACCTACAGCGGCATGGATCGGGTCCGGCGTCTCCCGTCGTCGTCGCCTGACCACGGGTTACGCCGATCGGGGGGCGCTTCGGTACCGATATGCGCCCCTGACCTGGGGTACTGGTCAGTAACCCCTACAGTGACGGCGGCCACATGCCGCCGTGTCGTCCGGGTATGTAGGTCGCCACCACAGTCCAGGACCGGGGAGTGCATCGTGACGGATCCGAACGAACGACGACTGCTGACGCCCGAGGAGTATCTGGCCGCCCAGAACTCCCCCGAGTTCCAGGACCTCAAGAGGAGGTTCCGCGCCTTCGCCTTCCCGATGACGGCCGCGTTCTTCTCCTGGTACCTGCTCTACGTCCTCCTCTCGACCTACGCGCCGGACTTCATGGCGACCGAGGTCTTCGGCAACGTGACTCTCGGGCTCCTGCTCGGCCTCGGCCAGTTCGTGTCCACCTTCGTGATCACGCACCTGTACGTGAACCACGCCAACAAGCGCACCGACCCGATCGCCGACGAGATGCGCGAGCGGCTCGAGCACCACGACTACGCCGGCTCGCGCGGCATCGACACCCAGGGGGTCACCCGTGGGTGACGTCCTCGCGGCCGACAGCGCCACGATCGGCGAGCCCGCCGTCAACATCGCCATCTTCGGCGGGTTCGTCCTCATCACGCTGTTCATCACGTTCCGTGCCAGCCGCACCAACAAGAGCGCGGCGGACTACTACGCCGCCGGCCGCAACATCAGCGGCACCCAGAACGGCCTGGCCATCGCCGGCGACTACCTGTCGGCGGCCTCGTTCCTCGGGATCGCGGGCGCCATCGCCGTCTTCGGCTACGACGGCTTCCTGTACTCGATCGGCTTCCTCGTCGCCTGGCTGGTCGCGCTGCTCCTCGTCGCGGAGCTGATGCGCAACACCGCCCGCTTCACGATGGCCGACGTCCTGGCCTTCCGGATGCGCCAGCGCCCGGTGCGCATGGCCGCCGCCATCTCGACCCTGACGGTGTCGCTGTTCTACCTGCTGGCGCAGATGTCGGGCGCCGGCGGACTGGTGACCCTGCTGCTTGGGGTCAGCGGCGAGGCGGCGCAGGCCGTCGTCGTCACGATCGTCGGTGCGCTGATGATCTTCTACGTCCTCGTCGGCGGCATGCGCGGCACCACCTACGTCCAGATCATCAAGGCCTCGCTGCTGATCATCGGCGCCTTCGTGATGACCGTCTGGGTGCTCGGCAAGTACGGCTTCAACCTGTCGGCGCTGATCGGCGGCGCCCAGGAGCTGGCGGTCGAGGGGCGCGACGTCGCCGCCCCCGGCGCGCAGTACGGCGCGACCAGCACGTCGAAGCTGGACTTCGTCTCGCTGGGCCTGGCCCTGGTGCTCGGGACGGCGGGTCTGCCGCACGTCCTGATGCGCTTCTACACCGTGCCCACGGCCAAGGACGCCCGGCGTTCGGTCGTCTGGGCGATCTGGCTGATCGGCATCTTCTACCTGTTCAGCCTGGTCATCGGCTACGGCGCCGGCGCCCTGGTCGGCCCCGAGCGGATCCTGGGTGCGCCGGGAGCGGTGAACGCGGCCGCTCCGCTGCTCGCCTTCGAGCTGGGTGGCACGGTGCTGCTGGGCATCATCGCCGGCGTCGCGTTCGCGACCATCCTCGCCGTCGTCGCCGGCCTGACGATCACGGCGTCCGCGTCGTTCGCGCACGACGTCTACGCCTCGGTGATCAAGCGGGGCAACGTGCCCCCGAACGGAGAGGTGCGGGTCGCCCGCATCACCGCCGTGGTGATCGGCGCGATCTCCATCGGGCTCGGCATCCTGGCGCTGCAGGCGGGCATCAACATCGCCTTCCTGGTGGCGCTGGCCTTCGCGGTGGCGGCCTCGGCGAACCTGCCCACGATCCTCTACACGCTGTTCTGGAAGAACTTCACCACCCAGGGCGCGCTGTGGTCGATCTACGGCGGGCTGATCGCCTGCGTCGGCCTGATCATCTTCTCGCCGGTGGTCTCCGGCGCACCGGTGGTCGAGGCGACCGGCAAGAGCCCGTCGCTGATCCAGGACGTGGACTTCTCCTGGTTCCCGCTGAACAACCCCGGCCTCGTGTCGATCCCGCTCTCGTTCTTCCTGGGCTGGCTCGGCTCGAAGCTCTCCAAGGAGCGCCCGGACGAGCTCAAGTCCGCGGAGCTCGAGGTGCGTGCATTCACCGGCATCGGAGCGGAGAAGGCCGTCCAGCACTGAAGAAGCACCCCCCTCTCAGGGGGCGGCCGTTCCCGTACCTCACCGCCGAGGCGCGCGTCCCTGAGAGGGGGCGCGCGCCTCGTGCGTTCGCGGGTCTTCCGCCCCGGACGACCCCCGCGACCCGGCCGGTACCGCGCCGTGGAGGCCGGTACCGCGCTGCACCGCGGTACCGGGGACCACACCGCGGTCCTCCGCGCGGTGTGGTGGTGGCCTGCGCGGTGTGCGGCGAAGACGACGGCGGTGCCGCGAGGACGACCAGCGGTGTCAGGCGGCGACGGCGGGGGACACGGCGGGCTCGGCGTCCGGGCCGAGGACGACGGCGTCGGTGCTCGCCACCGACCGGCGGTGACGGGCCACCCAGCGGGCGGTCAGCCCGGCCAGGACGACGAGGGCGCCCAGCGTCGCGCGGCCGGGGTTGGCGAGGGCGACGGCGATCGCGGTCGCGTAGACGAGCGACAGCATCGCGAGGGGGACGGGCAGGTGGGGCAGGTGCAGGTGCACGGCGGGACCTCCGGGGGAGGCGTCCCGCTGGGCCGGCGGCTCGGTCCCGGGAGGACCGGCCGCCGGACCGGCGACGACGCAGGGAGAGGGTGAGGTCAGCGCCTCACGTGAGCATGTCCTTGGCCTTCTGCAGCAGCGACTGGCCCTCCATCTGCGGCGTCGGGAAGAGCCGCGGGTCGCCCGGCGGCAGGATCGGTGCGTCGGCCGTGGCCTCGATGGGGCGGGCCGAGAAGGTGCCCCGGCCGTCGACGGAGGGACCGGACGCCCAGCGCCCGGCCGCGGCGTCGGGCCCGTCGGAGGCGTCGATGAAGACGTAGCCGAGATCGGCGACCTCCTCCTCCAGCTGGAACGCCTCGGGCACCGGGACGCCTTCGAGACCGTCGGCCTTGAGCTCTTCGAGGGCGGCCAGCCACTGCTGCTGGTGGTAGTGGTCGCGGGTGATGAGGAAGCGGAGCATGTCCTTCACGCCCGGGTCGTCGGTCATGTTGTAGAGCCGGGCGACCTGCAGGCGGCCCTGCATCTCGGCCGTGGCGTTGTACATGAAGTCGGCGTAGAGGTTGCCGCTGGCGGTGACGTACGCACCGGTCCACGGGTTGCCCATGCTGTCCATGTACGAGGCGCCGGCCCCGTTGACGATGGGGTGCTGCGGGTTGTGCTGCCCGTAGCCTGCGGCCGCCTCCTTGGTGCGGTCGGCGGCGTCCGGCTTGAGCGGGATGTGGTCGAGCAGCCGGTCGATCATCGTCACGATCATCTCGACGTGGGCCAGCTCCTCGGTGCCGATCGCGAGGAGCAGGTCCTTGTACTTGCCGGGCAGCCGGCAGTTCCAGCCCTGCAGCAGGTACTGCGTGGCGACGGTCATCTCGCCCCACTGCCCGCCGAGGACCTCCTGCATCTTGCGGGCGAAGTCCGGGTCCGGACCGTCGGGCTTGGCCTCGTACTGCAGTGCGTGGGTGTGCGTGAACACGGGCTCTCCCTAGCGTCGACGCACCCGCGGTCGCGGGCACAGCGAGGTCCTGCCCGCGCGGGGTGGCCCGCCCGTGCCGTCCCCTGGCCCACCGGTGCCAACCTGGACCGGAGGGTGACCGACCTCAGCGGTCGGGCAGCTGGACGGTGAGGGTGAAGCTCGAGCCGTCGTCGTCCCAGACCAGGCGGCCGCCGAGCTCGTGGGTCTGCCGCTGGACCGACCACAGCCCCAGGCCGGTCAGGTCCATCGGCGGGCGCGTCGTCCCCAGGTGGCCGACCACCCGGTCCGCCGGCACGCCGTCCTGGGTCACGGCGAGGTCGACCCACCGTGGCCGGCCGGACGCGCTGAACCGCACGGGGGCGCCGCCACCGTGCCGGTGGGCGTTCTCCAGCAGGTTGGTGAGGATCCGCTGCACGCGGGCGTCGGCGACCGGCACGTCGCCGACCTCGCCGCGCAGCTCCACCGCGAGCTGCGTGCGCGGCAGTCCGGACGACGCCGCGGCAGCCTGGACGACGTCGCGCAGGAGCCTCGACCCGGTGCGGCGCACCGCGCCGCCGGTGGCGTCGGCCGTGCGCAGCATCGAGGCCAGGTGGGCGGTCTGCGCCCGGGCCAGGTCCAGCAGCTCGGCGGCGTGCTCGGGCGTGCGCCCGATCGAGCCGAGGGCCGCCTCGAGGGAGGCCAGCGGACTGCGCATGTCGTGGCAGAGGGCGCGCACGAGCGCGTCGTCGGTGGACGGCGGATCCTCCTCGGCGGTCCGGCGGCGGGTCCACGGGCGGTGGTCCCGGACGACGCGGGCGAGATCGGCGAGCAGGCTGCGCTCGCAGCGCGCAGGAGGAGTGTCGGCGGTCAGGGTCATGGGCACCTCCCCGTCGTCCGGGCAGGCGAGCCGCGACGACGAGACTTCCAGGAGCGAAGTGGGTCAGACCGACGACGGCACCGCTGTTGGACCGCCGGTTGACGTGGTGGTGATCGACGATCACCCGCTGTTCAGTCGAGGGCTGGCACTCCTGCTCCCGGGGCTCAGCGGGGGACGGGTCCGGGTCGTCGAGACGACGGACGACGCCTCGGCCGCGGCGGCCCTGGTGCGGCGGCACCACGCCGACGTGGCGATCGTCGACCTGCACATGCCGCCGCCGGGCGGGACCAGGGCCATCGCGGCCATCCGCCGCGCGGACCCGGTGGTCCGGGTGGTGGCGCTGTCGGGGCTGGCCGAGGCGGACGCCGCGCTGGAGGCGCTGCGCGCGGGCGCCGCCGCCTTCCTCCCGAAGACCGCCGACCCCGAACTGCTCGTGCGCCCGCTGCTCGCCGTGCTGGACGGGTGGTCGGTCGTGCCGGAGGCGCTGCTCCGGCAGTTGCTCGCAGACGCCCGGCCGACGGGTGAGCAGGGCGTGGCCGACCGGCTGACCGCCGACGAGCGCCGGCTGTGGCGGCTGATCGCCGACGGCGCGAGCACCGTCGAGATCGCCACGACGCTGCACGTCTCCGAGCGGACCACCAAGCGCCTGGTCGCCCACCTGCTGCGCCGGCTGGACGTGACGACCCGGGTCGAGGCAGCGGCGCTGGCCGGGCGGGCCGGCCTGGGCCGGGACGGGGGCAGCGCGGGACGGTCGGCCGGCTGAGCCCCGCTCGACGTCATCGAGGCCCCGCTACCCGGCCCGGTCCTCCTCACGCCTGGATCGCGCGTCGATAGGGTCCGCCGGGTGACCGTCGCGTGCGTGGACATCGGATCCACGTTCACCAAGGCCGCCCTGGTCGACCAGGCCACCGGGCGGCTGCTGGCCACGGCGCAGGCGCCGACCACGCTGGATGACGTCGTCACCGGGGTCCTCGCCGCGACGGCGGCGTTCCCGGAGGTGCCGGTGATCGCCTGCTCCAGCGCGGGCGGTGGGCTGCGGCTGGCGGTGGTCGGCTACGAGGAGCTGATCAGCGCCGAGGCCGGGCACCGGGCGGCGCTGTCGGCCGGCGCCCGCGTGGTGCACGTGTCCGCGGGTGTGCTCGACGCCGGCGGGCTCGACGCGCTGCGGGCGGCGGAGCCCGACGTCGTGCTGCTGGTCGGCGGCACCGACGGCGGCGAGGCGTCGGTGCTGCGGGCCAACGCCGGCGCGCTGGCCGGGGCGGACAGGTCCGTCCCGGTCGTCCTCGCCGGGAACTCCGCAGTCCGGGACGAGGTCGCGGCGGTGCTGCGCGACGGCGGCCTGCCCGTGCACGAGGCGGACAACGTGCTGCCCGACATCGGCCGGCTGGCGCCCGAGTCGGCCCGCGCGGCCATCCGCGAGGTCTTCCTCGAGCACGTGATCGGCGGCGACCGGCTGTCCACCGATCCCCGGCTGCGGTCCTGGGTCCGGGCCGTCACGCCGGACGCCGTCCTCGAGGGCGTGACCGTGCTGGCCCGGGTGCTCGCGCCGGCGGAGGTGTCGGTCGTCGTCCTGGACGTGGGCGGTGCGACGACGGACGTCTACTGCGTCCCCGATCCCGACGCGGAGCAGGCGACGCTGGGCCGGGAGGCGGTGGGCGTGCCCGCCCGCCGGCGCACGGTCGAGGGCGACCTGGGCGTCTCGTCGAGCGTCGACGCCCTGCGCGCCGCGGCCGCGGCGGAAGGCCTCCCGGTGCCCGGTGACGACCCGCTGGCCCTGGGGGAGGCGGCCGCGACCGTGGCGCTGCGCCGGCACCTGCGGGCCGAGGCCGGCTACGGCCCGGGCGGCGCGAGTGCGCGCTCGGCCGGGCTGGTCGTGCTCTCCGGTGGGGTCTTCCGGCATGCCGGGCAGGCGGCCGTGGACGAGGCCATCGCCCGGGTGGCGGCGGACGCCGGCGGTGCGGGGAGCGTGCTCGCGGGGACGCCGGTGATCGTGGACCGGAGTTACGTGCTCGCCGCCATCGGGCTGCTGGCCGCCGAGCACCCCGACGCCGCCACGGCGCTTGCCCGGCAACTCACCCGGACCCCGGAGATGGTCAGCCCGCCGGCCGGGTGATGACCGAGAACTCCGCGCCGAAGGGGTCGGTGACCGTGGCGATGCGGCCGTAGAGGGAGTCCTCGGCGCCGGGGCTGGTCCCGCCCGCGGCGACCGCCCGCTCCACCACCTCGTCGGTGCCCGCGGCCTCGAACGTGGTGTTCCACGCGGACGCCGCCGCTCCCGGGGCGCCCATGATGCCGCCCACCTCGTGCCCGTCGGGACGACGCAGGAACGTGAAGTCGAAGCCGGGCATGTCCTCGTTGCGGTCCAGGGTGAAGTCGAAGACCGACGCGTAGAACCGGCGTGCCGCTTCCGGGTCGGAAGTCACCAGGTCGTTGCGCACCAGCGACCCGGGCTCGTTGACCACCTGGCAGCCGACGTGGTCGCGGCCCTGCCACAGGCCGAAGCGGGCGCCGACCGGATCGCGGACCACGGCCCAGCGCCCCTGCTGCAGGGCGTCGGCCGGCTCGTCGAGCACGGTGCCGCCTGCGGCGCGCACGCGCTCGACCGTCGCGTCGACGTCCGGCGTGGCCAGGGAGACGGTCCACGCCGCGGGGCCGGTTTCCTCCGTCGGCGCGATCCCGGCGACCGGACGGCCGCGCAGCAGGCAGTTGGTGTACCGGCCGTGCTCCTCGGGGGCGGTGCGGAAGTCCCACCCGAACACGGCGCCGTAGAAGGCCAGCGCGGCGTCGAGATCGGGCACCGCCAGCTCGATCCACGTCGGCGTGCCCAGCGGCTGGTTGGTGTCCACGTCCATGACGGCTCCTCTCGGCGGGCCGCGACGATAACGCCGGCCACCGACAGGTTCCGGCTCAGCGCGGGGCGAGCTCGGCGGCCCAGCCGTCGGACGCGGCGGCGGTGAACGGGGCGACCTCGGCGGCGGCCATGTCGACGGCGACGTAGCCACCCCGGCCGGCGCCGACGCAGGCCGTGACGGTGGCCAGCCCCGCCCGTCGCTGGAAGGGTGACTGCTGGACCTGCCAGCCGACGACGGCCCGGCGCTGCAGCACCGCCTCCTCGCGCACGAGCCAGCCGCTGCGCACGGCGAAGGAGCTCCCGCGGGCGGCGTGGCCGAGCGCGGCGTAGCGGCCGAGCCCGATCGGCACGCCGAGCACCACGAGGACGACGCCGAGCGCGAGCACCCACCACCAGCCCAGCAGCGGCGTGACCACGGCGCCCGCCGCGGTGACCAGGAACCCGCCGACCAAGGCCCGCACGATCCGCCGTCTCCGGGCGGCCGGCGGGTGCGGGAGCAGCGGCCCGGGGTCGGGGACCAGGCGGACGCCCAGCGACCGGGCCTCCTCGCGCGGTCCCAGCGGGAGCAGCTGCCCCCGGCGGGCGGCGTCGCCGAGCCCGGTGACCAGCGCGCTGGCCCGCGCCGCGCGGACCCAGCGCATGCCGAGCCCCTCGGAGAGCGTCCACCCCCGGATCCGGTCGATCTCCAGCTCGGTGTGCCGTCGGGTCACCAGGCCGCGCGCGGCGACCAGCGACCCACCGCGCCGGGTCAGCCGGAAGCCCCAGTTGACGACCGCGGCGCCGACGACCGAGCCGGCGACCAGCACCACCACGGCGGCTCCGAGGACGACGGCCACCGCCTGGACGCCAGAGACGTGCACGCCGTCGAGGTCGGGCCGGAACCGCTCCGGCAGCTCCTGCGCGAGCCGGAAGAGGGCGCCGACGGCGGCGAACGGCACGGCGAGGTAGCTGCCGACCAGCGGCGCGTACAGCAGCCAGCGGTTGTCGAAGCGGGCGAACTGCTCCTCCGGCTGCGGCTCGCCGTCCACGGCGGCCGCGGGGGACGAGCGGTGCGTGAGCACGGCGGTGCGCAGGCGGTCGCCCTCGGCGCGGCCGATGCCGTCGATGAGGACTTCCTCGTCCTTGTCGGCGGACCCGGCCGCGGCGTCGATCCGGACGCGGACCAGGCCGAAGAGGCGGTGCAGCGGCCCG
>DASQTE010000130.1:0-7125 GCA_035642035.1 Blastococcus sp. | reverse complement strand
CAGGCCGGCGAACGCGCCACCCACGATGAACAGCACGTTCGTCGTGTCGATCTGGATGAACTCCTGGTGCGGGTGCTTGCGGCCGCCCTGCGGGGGCACCGACGCCGTCGTCCCCTCGAGGATCTTCAGCAGCGCCTGCTGGACGCCCTCACCGGAGACGTCACGGGTGATCGACGGGTTCTCGCTCTTGCGGGCGATCTTGTCGACCTCGTCGATGTAGATGATGCCGGTCTCGGCGCGCTTCACGTCGTAGTCGGCGGCCTGGATCAACTTGAGGAGGATGTTCTCGACGTCCTCGCCGACGTAGCCGGCCTCGGTCAGCGCCGTGGCGTCGGCGATGGCGAACGGCACGTTCAGCATCCGCGCGAGGGTCTGCGCCAGGTGCGTCTTGCCGCAGCCGGTCGGGCCCATCAGCAGGATGTTGGACTTGGCGAGCTCGACGCCCTCGTCGCGGCGGTCACCGCCGGCCTGGATCCGCTTGTAGTGGTTGTAGACGGCCACCGAGAGCGTCCGCTTGGCCTTGTCCTGGCCGATGACGTACTGCTCGAGGAAGTCGTGGATCTCCTTCGGCTTCGGCAGTTCGTCGAACTTCAGGTCCGAGGACTCCGAGAGCTCTTCCTCGATGATCTCGTTGCAGAGGTCGATGCACTCGTCGCAGATGTAGACCCCGGGGCCAGCGATGAGCTTCTTGACCTGCTTCTGGCTCTTCCCGCAGAACGAGCACTTGAGCAGGTCACCGCTCTCACCGATTCGTGCCACCTGCTGACCTCCACCTGTGAATCGCCGGTCCTGACGTCAGGAGCCTGCGTTGTGATTCTGACTGCTCAGTCCCTGATCGGCCTCATGTTTCGGGCTCTTCCTGAGGGCCGCTGCCGCGAGGCTCGCCTCCCGGCGAACACGTGCCGGGGATCGGGCGTCCGCAGACCGTAACCCCGACTGCCGACGTCCCCGGGCAATGACTCACCCGCTTCCGACGGCCGTCCCACATCTGTCCCGCAGGCGCCCCCCGCACCTTCGTTCCCGACCCCGTCGACGGTACGGGCCGAGGGCGCGACACGCGCACCCTCGACCCGCGCCGAACGGCGTCAGACCGCCGGGAGCGCGTTCAGCTTCCGGCTCTGGATGACCTCGTCGACGATGCCGTAGGCCTTCGCCTCCGGAGCCGTCAGGATCTTGTCGCGCTCGATGTCGGTACGGACCTGGTCGAGCGTGTTGCCGGTGTGCCGCGCCAGGATCTCCTCCATCTGCGACCGCACGCGCTGGATCTCGGCGGCGTGGATCTCCAGGTCGGAGACCTGCCCGCCGGACTCGCCCGACGGCTGGTGGATCAGCACCCGCGAGTAGGGCAGTGCCAGCCGCTTGCCCGGGGTCCCGGCCGCGAGCAGGACGGCGGCAGCCGAGGCGGCCTGGCCCATGCAGACGGTCTGGATGTCCGGACGGACGAACATCATCGTGTCGTAGATGGCCATCAGCGACGTGAACGAGCCACCGGGCGAGTTGATGTAGATCGTGATGTCACGGTCGGGGTCGGCGGACTCCAGCGTGATCAGTTGGGCCATCACGTCGTTGGCCGAGGCGTCGTCGATCTGCACCCCGAGGAAGATGATGCGCTCCTCGAAGAGCTTGTTGTAGGGGTTGGACTCCTTCATGCCGTAGCTCGTGCGCTCCACGAAGGAGGGCAGGATGTAGCGGCTGGAGGGCATCTCGAAGCTCATGGGTCTCAGTTCCTCCGAACCGTCAGTTGTCCGTGACCGGGTTGCTGTTGTCGGTCATGGCGGCGCGGCTCACCACGTGGTCGACGAAGCCGTACTCGAGGGCCTCCTGCGCGGTGAACCAGCGGTCGCGGTCCGAGTCCTTCTCGATCTGCTCGACCGGCTGGCCGGTGTGCTGCGACTGGAGCTGGTTGAGCTCGGTCTTGGTCCGCCGGAACAGGTCGGCCTGGATGGCGATGTCCGATGCCGTGCCGCCGACGCCGGCCGACGGCTGGTGCATCATGATCCGCGCGTGCGGCAGGGCGTAGCGCTTGCCCTTGGTGCCCGCCGTCAGCAGGAACTGGCCCATCGAGGCGGCCAGGCCCATGCCGTAGGTGGCGACGTCGCAGTCGATGAACTGCATCGTGTCGTAGATGGCCATGCCCGCGGTGACGGAGCCGCCGGGCGAGTTGATGTACAGGTGGATGTCCCGCTTGGGGTCCTCGGCGGAGAGCAGCAGCATCTGGGCGGCCAGCTGGTTGGCGATGACGTCGTCGACCTGGCTGCCGAGGAAGATGATGCGCTCGCGCAGCAGGCGCTCGTAGACCGAGTCGCCCAGGTTCATCATGCCGCCGGCGCCGCGCATCATCGGTGCGCTCGCGAGGTTCGGGTGGGTGGTGCTCACGGGTGCGGTGACCTCCGTAGGACTCGCTGTGCAGTAGGTCTCGGTGGGCGGATTGCTCTGTGGTGCAGGCCAGAACGGCCCGCCGGGAGGCGGTACCCCTCGGCGATCGCCTGAGTCCTGTCGACCCTAACGCGGTCCCCCGACGACACAGTCCCGGTCGGGGCGGTGTTCGCCGACGGCGCAGCGGAAAGGCCCCGGCGGACGGGCCGGGAACCAGCGACGCCGCCCGGCCCCGGGAAGGGGCAGGACGGCGTCGCGGTGGTCCGGGGTCCGGTTCAGGACTTCGGCGCGTCCTCGGTCTCCTCGGTCGCGGCCTCGTCGGCGGCGCCCTGGTTCTCCTCGGCAGCGGCCTCATCGGCGGTCTCGTCGGCAGCCTCGGCGGCCGGCGTCGCGGGGCGCACGGTCTGCGGGCGCAGCGCCTCGAGGTCGACGACGTTGCCCGACGCGTCGGTGATCGTCGCCTCCTCCAGGAGCTGGGCCAGCGTCTTGGTGCGGCGGACGTCGGCGACGAACTCGGCGATGTTGCCGCCCTGCTGCAGCTGCTGCGCGTACTGCTCCGGGCTCATCCGGCTGCGCTGGGCCTGCGCCATGATCTGGGCGGACAGGTCGTCGTTGTCGACGGTGACCTCACGGGCGTCGGCGATCGCGTCGAGGATGAACTGCGTCTTGACCGCCTGCTCGACGTTCGTCCGCTGCTCGGCGTCGTAGTCCTCGCGGCTCTGGCCACCGGACATCTGCAGGAAGCTGTCCCAGTCCATGCCGGCCTGCTGCAGCTCCTGCTCGAAGGCACGGTTGCGCCACTCGATCTCGCGCTCGACCAGGGTCTCCGGCATCGGGACGTCGACGACCTCGATCAGGTGCTCGACGATCTTGTCGCGGGCCTGGGCGCCCTGGCTCAGCCCCTTGGTGCGGGCCAGGCGGGTGCGGACGTCCTCGCGCAGCTCGGCCAGGGTGTCGAACTCGCTGGCCGTCTGGGCGAACTCGTCGTCGAGCTCGGGCAGGTCCTTGGTCTTCACCGAGCGCACGGTGACGGTGACCTCGGCGTCCTGGCCGGCGTTCGGGCCGGAGAGCAGCGCGGTGGAGAAGGTCTTCGACTCGTCGGCGGACAGGCCGCGCACGGCGTCGTCCAGGCCCTCCATGAGGTTGCCGGAGCCGACCTCGTAGGACATGCCGGTGGTCGAGCCGTCCTCGAGCACCTCGCCGTCCAGCTTCGCCTCGAGGTCGATCGACACGAAGTCGCCGTCCTCGGCCGGGCGCTCGACGCCGGTGAGCATGCCGAAGCGCTCCCGCATGACGTCGACCTGCTTGTCGATCTCCTCGTCGGTGACCTCGACGTCGTCGACCGTGACGGCCAGTCCCTCCAGCGGGGGCAGCTCCAGCTGCGGGGCGACGTCGACCTCGGCGGTGAACGCGAGGGCGTCGTTGTCGTCGAGGCGGGTCACCTCGATGTCGGGCTGGCCGAGCACGCGCACCTGGTTCTCGCGGACGACCTCGGAGTAGACCTCGGGGATCGCGTGCTGGATGACCTGCTCCAGGACGACGGGGCGCCCGATGCGCTGGTCGAGCACCCGGTTGGGCACCTTGCCCGGGCGGAAGCCGGGCACGCGCACCTGCTTGCCGAGCTCCTTGTAGACCTCACCGAAAGCGTGGTCCAGGTCCCCCCAGGGCACCTCGATCGCCATCCGGACCCGCGTGGGGCCCAGTTCCTCGATGGTGCTCTTCACAGCGGCAGTGCTCCTCGGTACAGACAGTGGATGGGGCGCCTGGGGATCGACGCCGGTCGACCCACGAGTCTAGAGACGTCGTGGGACGGGTCGGGGTGGCGGGATGTGAGCCCACAGCACGCCGCGACGTCGGGGTGGCGGGATTTGAACCCACGGCCCCCCGCTCCCAAAGCGGGTGCGCTACCAAGCTGCGCCACACCCCGTGGCCGCCCGAGTCTAGGCGCGGGTGCTCAGGCGGAGACCGCCGGACGGCGATCGGCCCACGGCGCCGCCTCCTCCAGCGCGGCCGCCACCCGCACCAGCACGTCCTCCCGGCCATAGGCGGCGACCAGCTGGACGCCGACCGGGAGGCCCTCGTCGGTCCAGTGCAGCGGCAGGCTGATCGCCGGCTGCCCGGTCACGTTGAACTGGGCCGTGTACGGGATGAAGCTGTTGATCCGCCGCCCCTCCTGCTCCGTGCCGCCCGCGGTGAACCAGCCGAGCTCGGGCGGTGGCGCGCCCACGGTGGGGGTGACGAGCAGGTCGAAGCCCTGGCCGCCGTCCTCGGGGGCCGCCCACCACGCCGCCACCCGACGGCTCCAGCCGCCGAGCATGAACCGGGCACCCAGGTAGTCCTCGGCGCTCATCTTCTTCCCGACGGCCCGGTACATGGCGTTGCGGGGCTCGAGCTCCTCGTCCGTGACCGGCCGCCCGAGGACGCGCTCGAAGCCCGAGATGGTCAGCGCCGTGTCCCCGGCGATGGTCGTGGTGAAGAACCGCGGGAACAGCGGGTCGAACATGCCGTCGGGCGTGCCCGGCTCGACGACGCAGCCGAGGTCCTCGAGCAGCCGCCCGGCCCGCTCCACCGCCGTCCGGCACTGCGGGTGGTCCAGGTAGGCCTCCCCCGGGTCGACGTCGAGCACGCCCACCCGCAGCCGGCCGACGGGGGCGCCGACCTCCTCGGCGAGCGGGCGGTGCAGCGGCGGTGCGATGTAGGGGTCGCCGGGCATCGGGCGGCCGATCACGTCGAGCACGGCTGCGGTGTCGCGCACGGAGCGGCTGACGACGCCGTCGATCGTGGCCCCGGCCCAGCTCTCGCCGATGTCGGGCCCCTGGCTCACCCGCGCACGGGTGGGCTTGAGCCCGACCAGCCCGCACTCGCTGGCCGGGATCCGGATGGAGCCGCCGCCGTCGTTGGCGTGCGCGACGGGCACCAGGCCGGCGGCCACCGCGGCGGCGGAGCCGCCGCTCGACCCACCGGTGGAGCGGCCCAGGTCGTACGGGTTCCGCGCGGGCCCGTTGGCCACCGGCTCGGTGGTCACCGTCGTGCCGAACTCGGGCACGTTCGTGCGGCCGAGGAACACGAAGCCGGCGGAGCGGAAGTGCCGCGCCAGGTAGCTCTCGGACGGCCAGCGCCAGGACGCCTCCCGGAGGAACGACGTCCCGTAGTGCGTCGCCTCGCCGGCGACGTGGCAGCCGAGGTCCTTCAGCAACATGGGGACGCCGCGGAACGGACCGTCGGGCAGCTGCCCGGCGACCTCCTTCCGGGCCTCGTAGAAGCGCTCCCGGACGACTGCGTTGAGCTGGGGGTTCACCCGCTCCACGCGCTCGATCGCGGCCTCGACGAGTTCCGCGGGGCTCACCTCCTTGTTGCGGACCAGCTCTGCCTGCGCGGTGGCGTCCAGCCATGTGGTGTCGGTCACGCCTCCGCACGCTAGCGGCCCATCGGCGCAGCGCGCGGTCAGGCCCGGGTGCGGAGGCCCTCGAACGTGGTGGTGACCAGCGCGTCGGCGAGGTCGTCGGCGGACAGGCCGCCGTCGGGGCGGTACCACTCGGTGAGCGAGTTGACGGTGCCGAACAGGAGCCGGCTGGTGACGGCCGGATCGACGTCGGGCCGGACGTCGCCTTCGTCCTCGGCGGCGCGCACGAGGTCGGTGACGATCCGGTCGAACTCCCGGCGCCGCTGCAGCGCCGTCCGCTCCACCTCGGAGTTGCCGCGGACCCGCAGCAGCAGCGTGACGAACGCCAGTTCCGCGGTGAGCACGTGCACCGAGCCGCGGACGACGTGCTCGAGGCGGTCGATGGCCCGGCCGGTGGTGGCGCCCGGCTCCTCGGTGACGGCGAACAGGGCGTCCAGCGCGCGGTCGAGCGCGAGCCGCAGCAGGTCCACCTTGCTGGACACGTGGTGGTAGATCGCCGACTTCGTGATGCCCAGCCGCGCGGCCAGCTCGTCCATGCTCGTCGCGTCGTAGCCGCGCTCGTTGAAGGCGGCGACGGCGACGTCCAGCAGCGAGTCCAGCGAGTACCCCGGCCGGCCCCGGCGGGCCCGGGCGGCCTTCTCGGTGTCGGTCACGCGCGGGCCCGGTTGTCGACCAGCCGCTGCAGCTTGCCCACCGATCGGGGCAGGGTCTCCGGGTCGACGACGAGGACTTCGACGGTGGTGCCCACGGTGTCCTTGACGCCCGTCGCCACTTCTGCGGCGGCGACCGGCCGCCGCTCCGGCGGGCAGTCGGGGCGCGCCTCGATGCGCACGGTGAGGTGGTCCATCCGGCCTCGGGTGGTCAGCTCCATGGCGAAGTGCGGCGAGAGGCCGGGGGTGCGCAGCACGACCTCCTCGATCTGGGTGGGGAAGAGGTTCACGCCCCGCAGGATGATCATGTCGTCGGTGCGGCCGGTGATCTTCTCCATCCGGCGCATGCCGGGTCGTGCGGTGCCGGGCAGCAGCCGGGTGAGGTCGCGGGTGCGGTAGCGGATGACCGGCATGGCTTCCTTGGTGAGGGACGTGAAGACGAGCTCGCCCCGCTCCCCCTCCGGCAGCACCTCCTCGGTGAACGGGTCGATGACCTCCGGGTAGAAGTGGTCCTCCCAGATGTGCAGGCCGTCCTTGGTCTCGACGCACTCCTGGGCGACGCCGGGGCCCATGACCTCCGACAGGCCGTAGATGTCGACGGCGTCGATGTCGAGGCGCTCCTCCATCTCCCGGCGCATCTGCTCGGTCCAGGGCTCGGCGCCGAAGATGCCGATCTCGAGGGACGAGGACCGGGGG
>DASQTE010000129.1:0-5387 GCA_035642035.1 Blastococcus sp. | reverse complement strand
CTGCTGACGGCGCGACGGGTCGAGCACCGGCAGCGCGCGCTCCCGGTCGAGGAAGACGTCGAGCCGGTCGGGTCGCGCGACGAACCGCCACGGCTGCGTGTTGTGGATCGACGGTGCTCGCGTGGCCGCGGCCACCACCTGTGCCCAGTCCTGCTCCTGCACGCCGACCTCCCGGCTCGGAACGTGGTGCCTGCCACGCTCATCCTCTCGGAGGATCGCCCCGCCAGGGGCGTCGCGCCGCCGGGCACCCTGGCGCAGGACCGTCAGACCGTCGGCCCCGCCTCCTGGGCGGCAGGCACCGGCGGCCGCACGCGGTCGCGACGGCGGGACAGCGCCACACCGACCAGGCACACCACCCCGCCGACCAGCGCGAGCACGGGCGGCACCTCGTCGAGCAGCAGCCAGCCCAGCAGGATCACCAGCGGCGGCACGACGTAGGTGGTGACACCGAGCTTGCCGGCGTCCATCCGGCGCAGGGCGTAGGCCCAGGTGCTGAACGCCAGCGCCGTCGGGACCGCCCCGAGGTAGACCATGCCCAGGACCGAGCCCGCCGGCGCGGCGGCGAGGTCGTCGACCAGGGCGCCGGCCCACGGCAGGCAGCACACCGCGCCCGTGGCACAGGCCATGAAGGTGACCTGCAGGCCCGGCAGCCGGCGCAGCAGCGGCTTCTGCGCCACCACCCCGGCGGCGTAGGTGACCGCGGCGACGACGCAGAGCACCACGCCGACGAGGTCGGTCTCGGCGCTGCGGGTGGCCAGGCCGATGAGGACGACGCCGGCGAAGGCGACGGTGATGCCGACGACCAGCCAGCGCGGGAAGCCCTCACCCAGCAGCAGCCCGGCGAAGACGGCGATCAGGATCGGGCCGATGTTGACCAGCATCGCCGTCGTGCCGGCATCGAGGTGCTGCTCGGCGGCGTTCAGCGCCACGTTGTAGATGCCGAACCAGCCGATGCCGCAGACGGCCAGCAGCGTCCACTCCCGCCCCTGCGGCCGCACCCAGCCGCGGCCCAGCATCAGCAGACCGAGGACCGCGGTACCGATCAGCAAACGGCCCAGCGCCAGGGCGCCCGGGGAGAGGTCCTCACCCACGCCGCGGATGGCGACGAACGCCGACGCCCAGGCGAGGACGGTGACGACGACGGCGGCGATCGTCCGACCGTCGGGCGGCGCCGCGGGCAGGGCGCGGACGGGCGTCTGGATGCTCACGGTCGGACAGTAGGCGGCGGGTCCGACGGTTTCCGGCGGTCATCGGACGTGGCTCTCCGCCGGGCCGTCCTCCTGCGGACAGTGGCAGGAACGGCTCGTTCCCTCCTCAGGCGTGCAGGTGCTGCCCGTACGTCCGGCGTCCCCGTTCGCCGCCGGTCGGCAGCGCGGCACCGTCGCGGAACGCCGCGCCCAGCCTGCCCGGCACCGGCGTCGCCACGACGTGCGCGCCGGGTGCCCGGGCCGCCGCCCACGCGCGCGCCAGGTCGGCGGCGGCGACCTCCTCGGGGCCGCCGAACTCGACGACGCCGTTCGCGGGGGGACGGCCCACGACGTCCGCGAGATGCTCCGCGACGTCGCCGACGTCGACCGGTTGCACCCGCCATCCCATGGGCACCGGCAGCACCGGCCCGCGACGGGCGGTGTCGAGCATGGAATCGACGAAGTCATGGAACTGGGTGACGCGCAGCAGCGTCACGGGCAGCGCGGAGGCCAGGAGCACCTGCTCGGCGGCGAACTTCGCCCGGTAGAAGCCCCATGGAATGCGGTCGACTCCCACGATCGACACGTAGACCAGGTGCCGCAGCCGGTCGCGGTCGACGGCCTGCACGAGACGTCGGGTGCCGGCGACGTCGACCTGCCAGGGATCGCCCTGGGGGTCGGTCGCCGCGTGGACCACGACCTCGGCGCCGGCCAGCGCCGTGTCGAGGTCCCGCCCGGTGGCGAGGTCCCCGCGGATCCCGCCCGGGCCGGCCCCCCGGCGCGACATCAGCTTCACCGTGTGCCCGGCCTCCTGCAGCGGCTGGACCAGCCGCCGGCCGAGTCGTCCCGTCCCTCCGGTCACCAGTACGTCCATGCCCGCAGTCTGTCGTCTCCGGATGTCCCAGCGGGTCGCAACCCGGCGCTATCTCACACGAGAGATAACGTGGGCAACCGTGACACTCACCGACGCCCCGACCGATACCGCGATGAGGCGGATCGGTTCCCTCGTCCGCGACGCCCGCCGCCACCACGGCCTCACCCAGCAGCAGCTGGCCGAGCGCCTCGGCACCAGCCAGAGCGCGGTCGCCCGCATCGAGCAGGGCAACCAGAACCTCACCCTCGAGCTCCTGGGCCGGTTGTCCGCCGCTCTGGAGAGCGAGCTCATCAGCCTCGGCCCCACCGGTCCCACGCACCTGCGCGTCGCCGGCGGGCACGCGCTGCGGGGCAGCGTCGCGGTGAAGTCGTCGAAGAACGCCGCCGTCGCGCTCCTGTGCGCCGCACTGCTCAACCGCGGCCGGACGACGCTGCGCAACGTCGCCCGCATCGTCGAGGTCGAGCGCATCCTCGACGTGCTGCGCTCCATCGGCGTCTCCGCCGTCTGGGACGCCGCGGGCCACGACCTCACCCTTGTCGTCCCGGACGAGCTGGACCTCGCGGCCATCGACGCCGACGCCGCGCGCCGGACCCGCAGCATCATCATGTTCCTGGGCCCGCTGCTGCACCGGGCGGAGACCTTTGAGCTGCCCTACGCGGGCGGCTGCGACCTCGGCACCCGGACCGTCCAGCCGCACATGATCGCGTTGCGACCGTTCGGCCTGGAGATCGAGGCGCGGGCCGGCGAGTACCACGCGACCGTCCGGCACGCGGGTGCGCCGTCCCGGGCCATCGTGCTGACCGAGCGCGGGGACACCGTGACCGAGAACGCCCTGCTCGCCGCCGCGCGCACCGACGGCACGACCGTCATCCGCAACGCCAGCTCGAACTACATGGTCCAGGACCTGTGCCTGTACCTCCAGCTGCTCGGCGTCGGCATCGAGGGCCTCGGGACGACGACGCTCGTCGTCCACGGCAGGCCGGTGCTCGACGCCGACGTCGACTACACGATCAGCGAGGACCCGGTCGAGGCGATGAGCCTGCTGACCGCCGGCATCGTCACCGGCTCGGAGCTCACCGTCCAGCGCGCGCCGATCGACTTCCTGGAGATCGAGCTGGCCGTGCTCGCCGAGATGGGCCTGCGGTACGACCTCTCCGCCGAGTACCTGGCCGACAACGGGCACACCCGGCTGGCCGACATCACGATCCGGCCCTCGACGCTGCACGCACCGATCGACAAGATCCACCCGATGCCGTTCCCGGGCCTCAACATCGACAACCTGCCGTTCTTCGCCGTCATCGCGGCCCAGGCGAGCGGGTCGACCCTCATCCACGACTGGGTCTACGACAACCGCGCCATCCACCTGTCCGACCTGACCCGGCTCGGCGCCGACGTCCGGCTCATGGACCCGCACCGGGTGCTCGTCAACGGGCCGACCCGCTGGTCCAGCGCCGAGGTCGTCTGCCCGCCGGCGCTGCGTCCGGCGGTCGTCATCCTGCTGGCCATGCTCGCGGCCAAGGGGACGTCGGTGCTGCGGAACGTCGACATCATCGCCCGCGGGTACGAGCACCTCTACGAGCGGCTGATCGAGATGGGCGCCCACATCGAGGTCTTCCACGACTGAAAGGACCCCGTCCCTCCCACCGCTCGCGAGCTCGCGGCGAGCCTCCGGACGGGGCCGAGATGACGACGGATGGGACGATGGTGACCGGAGCGAACGTGGACGAGCTGCTGGCGGAGCTGGCCGCGCTCGAGGACCCGCGGGCGCGCGAGGTGAACGAGAAGCACGGTGACGACCACGGGGTGAACCTCGGCAAGCTGCGCGCGATCGCGAAGAGGCTGAGGACGCAGCAGGAGCTCGCGGTCCAGCTGTGGCGGACGGATCACACCGCGGCGAGGCTGCTGGCGCTCCTGATCTGCCGGCCGAAGGCGTTCGGGCGCGACGAGCTGGACGCCATGCTGCGCGAGTCGCGGACCCCCAAGGTGCACGACTGGCTCGTGAACTACGTGGTGAAGAAGAGCCCGCACGCGCAAACGCTGCGCGTGGCCTGGACGGCCGATCCGGACCCGGTGGTCGCGAGCGCCGGCTGGGCGCTGACCACCGAACGCGTGGCGAAGCAGCCCGAGGGCCTCGACCTCACCGGACTGCTCGACGTGATCGAGGCGGAGATGAAGGACGCCCCGGACCGCCTCCAGTGGGCGATGAACCACTGCCTCGCGCAGATCGGGATCGAGCACGCCGAGCACCGCGCCCGGGCGATCGACATCGGCGAGCGGCTGGGTGTGCTCCGGGACTACCCGACTCCCCCGAACTGCACGTCCCCGTTCGCGCCCGTGTGGATCACCGAGATGGTCCGCCGCCAGCAGACCCCGTAACGCCTCTCGGACGATCAGGAGACCTGATCATCCCGGGTCCTGGCTCACGGTGGACGGTGAGCCAGGACCCGCCACGGTGAGCCAGGACGACGTCCGGGCCACTTCAGTCCAGCGTGACGCCGAAGCCGTGCAGGGCCAGGCGCACCAGCACCGGGCCGGGACGCAGCAGATCGGCGACCCGCTCCGCGCTCACCGCTTCCAGGTCGGCGAGCCGCACCACGTAGGCGCCGTCGCCCTCCAGCCGGGCCGCGTGCAGTGCGCGGGTGTTCACCCACACCTTCTTCCGCGCCTCGCGCAGGAAGAGCCGGCTGGCCTGCCGGTTGACCGGCGTCATGAGCCGGTCGACCGCGGTGCGGCGGCCACCCGCCCGCTGGAGGGCGAGGTCCTCCTCCCCCACGCGGGCGGCCAGGACGTCGTCGATGCGCTCGTGGTCGCGGCGCCGGCGGTCCAGCAGGGACGGCGACCCGAAGTCGCCGGGCGGGATGACGGCGACCAGCGACTGCGGCAGGTCGTAGTTGATGTGCGCGTTCATGCCGAGCAAGACGTGCGCCTCGGGCGGCAGGCCCGGATCGGCGCCGAACGCCAGCCGCCACGGCGCGGGCACCGCCTCGGGCGCCTTGCCGTGCAGCTCGAGCGCGTCGAGGTAGTAGCAGGCGAACTCGACGTCCCAGGCCGCGACCCACGACGGGTCCTCGAACCGCCCGGCGGCCAGCGCCGCGGCCACCGACCTCGTGGTGCGCAGGTAGGTGCCGAGGAAGTAGCGCGCTGGGTCCCGCCCCTCCTCCAGCGGTGCGAGCAGGGACTCCATCCGCGCCACGAGCGCGGCGACGGCGTCGTCCACGGCAGCTCAGGCGGTCACAGGAGCGCGTCCAGGCCGTCGTCCTGGGGCAGCGCCATGGCGGCCTCCACCGGCGGACGGTGCGGCTGGTCCAGCCCGCGCATCCGCGCCG
>DASQTE010000128.1:0-14364 GCA_035642035.1 Blastococcus sp. | reverse complement strand
CAGTTTCCCCAACCACGAGGCCAACCCGCTGGACCCGGCGAACCTGGTCGACCTGCAGGCCGCCGTGCGCGAGCACGGCGCGGACATCGGGCTGGCCTTCGACGGCGACGCCGACCGGGTGTTCGTCGTCGACGAGCGGGGGGAGCCCGTCAGCCCGTCGGCGGTGACCGCGCTGGTCGCCGTCCGCGAGCTGGCCAAGGGGCGGGGGACGACGGTGATCCACAACCTGATCACCTCGCACGCCGTGCCCGAGATCGTCCGCGAGCACGGCGGGGAGCCGGTCCGGACCCGGGTCGGGCACTCGTTCATCAAGGCCGAGATGGCCCGCACCGACGCGATCTTCGGCGGCGAGCACTCCGCCCACTACTACTTCCGCGACTTCTGGCGCGCCGACACGGGGATGCTGGCCGCGATGCACGTCCTCGCCGCGCTGGGGGAGCAGTCCAGCTCCCTGTCCGAGCTGACCGCCGCCTACAGCCGGTACGCCGCGTCGGGGGAGATCAACTCGACGGTGGCCGACGCCCCGGCCGCGATGGCCGACGTCCGCAAGACCTTCGAGGAGCAGGACGGCGTCACGGTCGACGAGCTCGACGGTCTGACCGTGCAGCTGCCCGACGGCGCGTGGTTCAACCTGCGGGCCAGCAACACCGAGCCGCTGCTGCGGCTCAACGTCGAAGCGCCCGACGCGGCGCGGATGGCCGACGTCCGAGACCGGATCCTGGAGATGGTGCGCGCATGACCGAGACCCCGAGTGCCGCGACCGGGCCGCTGGGCCTGGACCCCGAGCTGCTGGCCATCCTGGCCTGCCCGGACACGCACCACAGCCCGCTGACGGTCGACGAGCAGGCCGGGGAGCTTCTGTGCACCACCTGCGACCGGGCCTTCCCCGTGCGCGACGGCATCCCCGTCCTGCTGCTCGACGAGGCCCGGCACCGGGACGCGTGAGCGCCCGATGACGACGCCGGAGCTGGCCGAGGAGGTCCTCGACGACCCCGAGCTGCTGCGCGCCCGCGATCCCCGCGGCTTGCTGCCGGCGGTCGCGGGCGCCGGCGCGCAGGTCCGCGAGACCGCCCGGCTCACCGAGGAGGCGGGCCTGGCGCGGGTGACCGGGGGCGGCCGGCCCCGCGGGCTGGTGATCGTGGCGCGCCGGGAGGGTGCGGTCGCGGCGTCCGTCCTCCGCGCGCTGCTGGGCCCGTCCAGCCCGGTCACCGTGGACGTCGTGCCGGGACCGGGCCTGCCGGTGTGGACCGGGCCGAGCGACATCGCCGTCGTGGCGACCCGCACCGGGGCCGGGACCTACGCGGTCACCCCTGCCTACGAGGCCGCCCGGCGGGGGGTCTCGCTGGTCGGCATCGGCGCGGAGGACGCGCCGCTGCGGACCGCCTGCTCCGCGGCCCGGGCGCCGTACGTCGCGCTGCCGGCGTCGCGCGTGCGGCACACCACGCTCTGGTCGCTGCTCACCCCGATGCTGCTCCTCGCCCGCGACATGGACCTGCTGCCGGCCGACGTCGCCGATCCCGAGGCGATCGCGGCCGCGCTCGACGACGTCGCCATGGAGTGCGGGCCGGCCAGGGAGTCCTTCGTCAACCCGGCGAAGACGCTGGCGCTGGAGCTGCTCGACGCGCTGCCCGTGATCGCGGCCGAGGGGCCGCTGTCCGAGGCCGCGGCCACCCGGATCGTCGACCAGCTCGCGACCCTCGCCGGGCTGCCGGCCAGCGCATTCCGGCTGCCCGACCAGCGGGTCGCCGCCAGCGCCGTCCTCGGCGGGCCGCTCGCCCCCCGCGACGCGGACGACTTCTTCCGCGACCGGGCCGACGACGCGGGCCGCCGGCTGCGGCTGCTGACCATCCGCGACACTGACGCCGAGGGTCAGGACGGCGCGGGGGAGCGGGAGCCCCGGTCGGCCGCCGCCGCCATGGACGAGCTGCTGCGCACCACGGTGCGGCACAACGTCCCGGCCAGCGGGCTGGCCGAGCACGGCGAGCCCGGTCGGTACGCCCGGCTGCCCCGCCTGGCACGGCAGCTCGCGGTCGCGGACTTCACTGCCGTCTATCTCGCGCTCGCCCTCGACAACGAGCGGGCCCTCGGCACCTGAGGCTCCCGCCGGTCGTTGTCGCGGGTTGCGCGTTCCACGGGGCCCGGCCGGGTAGTCCCGCCGGCGACACCGGGCGCGCCCGCGCACGGTACGGCCGGACAGACCACCAACAGTGCGGCAGCATGGACGTGCCGACCGACCGGAAGGACCTCTCGTGGCGGGTGGACTCGTAGCCCTGTTCGACGACGTGGCGGTGCTGGCCCGCGCCGCCGCCGCCTCGGTCGACGACATCGGGGCCGCTGCCGGACGGGCCAGCGTGAAGGCGGCCGGCGTCGTCGTCGACGACACGGCGGTCACGCCGCAGTACGTGCACGGGCTGGCCGCGGAGCGCGAGCTGCCGATCATCCGCAAGATCGCGTTGGGCTCGCTCCGCAACAAGCTGCTGATCATCCTCCCGGCGATCCTGCTGCTGAGCCAGTTCCTGCCGTTCCTCCTCACGCCGATCCTCATGATCGGCGGCGCGTACCTCTGCTACGAGGGCGCGGAGAAGATCTGGCACCGGCTGACCGGCCACCACGACGAGCACGCCGCGGCCGAGGAGGTGCCGGACGAGAAGACCATCGTGTCCGGCGCCGTGCGCACCGACTTCATCCTGTCGGCCGAGATCATGGTGATCTCGCTCAACGAGGTGGCCTCCGAGGCGTTCGTGTCCCGGGCGGTCATCCTCGCGATCGTCGCGATCGGCATCACCGTGCTCGTGTACGGCGTCGTCGGCCTCATCGTGAAGATGGACGACGTCGGGCTGTCGCTCTCCCAGCGCTCCGGGAAGCGCACCGCCGGTTTCGGCCGCGGCCTGGTGAAGGCGATGCCGAAGCTGCTGAGCGCTCTCACCGTCGTGGGGACCGTCGCCATGCTCTGGGTCGGTGGGCACATCCTGCTGGTCGGCACCGACGAGCTCGGCCTGCACTTCCTCTACGAGACGGTGCACCACCTCGAGGAGGCGGCGCACGAGGCCACCGGTGCCGTCGGCGGTGTCGTGGGGTGGCTGGTCAACACCCTGGGCAGCGCGCTGCTCGGCCTCCTCGTCGGCGGGCTGATCGTGCTGGTCATGAGCCTGACGGTGCACCGCCGGAAGAAGTCGGCCGGGGAGCCCGCTGCCCACTGATGAAGGACCCCGTCCGCACTCCTCGGCGCGAGCCCCGGGACGGGACCGGAGAGCTCGGGGACAGTAGGGGGCATGCACACGGGGAAGACCGACCGCACGCTGCTGTCCCCTGCGCGCCGCCGGGCCGACCGGGACGCGCTGGCCGACGGCGTCGTCGACGTCCTCGTGATCGGCGGGGGCGTGACCGGCGCGGGGGCTGCCCTCGACGCCGCCAGCCGCGGCCTGTCCGTGGGGCTGCTGGAGGCACGCGACTGGGCGGCGGGGACGTCGAGCCGGTCGAGCAAGCTGATCCACGGCGGCCTGCGCTACCTGGAGCAGTTCGCCTTCCCGCTGGTCCACGAGGCGCTGTCCGAGCGGTCCCGCCTGGTCCGCACCATCGCCCCGCACCTGGTCACGCCGCTGCCGTTCCTCCTGCCGCTCACCGCGCCGGTCTGGCAGCGGGCCTACTTCGGTGCCGGCGTCGCCCTGTACGACGCGCTCGGTGCCGCGTTCACGTCGGGCCGCGAGATCCCGCGCCACCGGCACCTGTCCCGCAGGAAGACCCTCGCCGCGTTCCCGGGGCTGCGCGGCGACGTCGTCCGCGGGGCGATCCGCTACTGGGACGCCCAGGTCGACGACGCCCGGCACACGCTCGCGGTCGTGCGCACGGCGGCGGGGTACGGCGCCCACGTGCTCTCCAGCGCCCGGGTGACCGAACTGCTGCGGGAAGGAACGGGGACGGACGCCCCGGTCGTGGGCGTCCGCGTGGCCGACCTGACCGACGGGTCGTCGTTCACGGTGCGTGCCCGCAGCGTCGTGGCCGCGACCGGCGTGTGGAGCGACGACATCGGCTCGATGCTCGGGGACGCCGCGCCGAGCCTCAAGGTGCGCGCCTCCAAAGGCGTCCACCTGGTCCTGCCCCGGTCGGCCATCGACGGCGCGCGGCTGCCGGAGGCCGGCGGGACGCAGGCCGGCCTCATCCTCCGGACCCCGACCAGCGTGCTGTTCGTGATCCCGTGGGGGGAGCGCTGGATCGTCGGGACCACCGACACCCCCTGGCGGCTCGACCGCGACCACCCGGCCGCCAGCAGCGCCGACATCGACTACATCCTCGACCAGGTCAACCGGGTGCTCGTGCGGCCGGTCACGCCCGACGACATCCTCGGCGTCTACGCGGGCCTGCGGCCGCTGCTGGCGGGGGAGTCCGACGAGACCAGCCGGCTCTCGCGCGAGCACGCCGTCGTCCGGCCCGTGCCCGGCCTCGTGCTCGTCGCCGGCGGCAAGTACACGACGTACCGGGTCATGGCGGAGGACGCCGTCGACGCGGCCGTGGCCGGGCTGCCCGGCGTGCCCCCGTCGCGGACGGCGCGGCTGCCGCTGGTCGGCGCGCAGCGCTGGGACGACGTCAAGGACGCGGCGGGCACGCTCGCCGCGGCCTCGGGGCTGACCGAGGACGCCGTGGAGCGGCTGCTGCACCGCCACGGGGACCGGACCGCCGACGTCCTCGACCTGGTCAGGGGCGACCCAGAGCTGGGCCGGCCGCTGACCGGGGCGCCGGACTACCTGGCGGCCGAGGTCGTGCACGCGGTCACCGCCGAGGGGGCGCTGCACCTGGACGACGTCCTGACCCGGCGCACCCGGATCTCGATCGAGACCGACCACCGCGGGGTGGAGTCCGCGCCGGAGGTGGCGCGGCTGATGGCGTCGGTGCACGGCTGGCGGCCGGACTTCCTGGCCCGGGAGGTCGCGCACTACGAGGCGCGCGTGGAGGCCGAGCGGGAGTCCCAGCGCATGCCCGACGACCACACCGCGGACGCCGCGCGGCTGGGCGCTCCGGACGTGCGCACCCACGTGTGACCGGTCACTCGTCGACGTCCCGGGCCGGCGGGCAGGCGGAGGTTAGTCTGGCGCCCGATGTGGCAGCTGCAGACCTCCGTGCGTCACTACCCCTGGGGTTCGCGCACCGTCATCCCCGAGCTCCTGGGCGAGCCGCACCCCGCTGACCGGCCCTACGCCGAGCTGTGGGTGGGCGCCCACCCCGACGAGCCGAGCGTGCTGTCCGACGGCACGCCCCTGGACAAGGCGATCGAGCGGCAGCCCGAGGAGATGCTCGGCGCGGAGGTGCGGGCGCGGTTCGGCGACCGGCTGCCGTTCCTGATGAAGGTGCTGGCCGCCGAGCGGCCGCTCTCGCTGCAGGCGCACCCGACCAACGAGCAGGCGCGGGCCGGCTTCACGGCGGAGGAGGCGGCGGGGGTCCCGCGGGACGACCCCAAGCGCACCTTCAAGGACCCGTTCCACAAGCCGGAGCTCATCCTGGCGCTGACCGAGTTCGAGGCCCTGTGCGGCTTCCGGCCGGTCGAGGAGTCCCTGCACTGCCTGGCCAAGCTCCAGGTCCCCGAGCTCAAGCCGACGATCGCGGCACTGGCCCGCGGCGGCCTGCGCGCCGCCATCCCGCAGCTGCTGGCGCTCACGCCCGAGCTCCGGGGTGAGCTGGTCACCGCCGTCGCTGGCGCCGCGGCGCGTTTCGTGGCCGCCCACGACCCGGAGTTCATCAACACCTACCGCTGGGCCGCCTCGCTGGCGCAGACCTACCCGGGCGACCCCGGCGTCGTCATCTCGCTGCTGTGCAACCACCTGAAGCTCGCTCCCGGCCAGGCGGTGTTCCTGCCCGCCGGGAACCTGCACGCCTACCTGTCGGGGGCGGGAGTCGAGGTGATGGCCAGCTCCGACAACGTGCTCCGCGGCGGACTGACCGGCAAGTACGTGGACCTGGCCGCCCTCATCGAGGTGCTGGACTTCACCGACGGCAAGGTGCCGGTCATCCACCCCGTGCTGGGGCCCGGCGGCCTCCGCTACCCGGTGCCGATCGAGGACTTCGACCTCACCCGTGTCCAGCTCGACGCTCAGTCCGGTGCCCTGACCACCCGCGGGCCGCAGGTGCTGCTGTGCACCGAGGGCCGCGCCGAGCTGACGTCGTCGGAAGGGACGATGACCCTTGCGAAGGGCTGCGCCGCGTTCGCGGCGGCGGGCACCGAGGTGAGCGCGTCCGGCCCGGCGGTCCTCTACCGGGCGACGACGAACCTCGCCCTCTTCTCGCCGGGCGGCTGAACGGGCGGCGGGTCAGCCCCCGCTCGAGACGAGGGTGACCCCGGCGACGATCAGGACGAGGCCGACCAGCATGCGGAGGCTGACCGGCTCGCGCAGCAACAGCCAGGCGAACAGCGTGCTGAAGGCGATCGTCGTGCCGACCGCGATCGGGTAGGCCACCGACAGCGGGACCCGGGCCAGGACGACCAGCCACAGCACGAAGCTGGCGGCGTAGCTCAGGGCGCCGAGAGCGGCGAGCAGCACCGGTCCGCGCGCCAGCTCCCCGGCGCGGACCAGCGTCGTGGCGGGGGCGAGGTTGGCCCGCAGCAGCACGAGGCCCAGGACGCCGAGCACGACGTACCCGGCGAAGGCGCCCAGGACCGCACCCGACAGCTTCTGGACGAGCACGTCAGCCCTTCGACGGGACGGCGACGGCGAACAGGCTCACCCCGCGCCGCCTCCCCACCGGGAGGACGCGCTCGAGGGCCACGACGGCGCGCAGGCCGACGTTGAGGACGGCGGGCACCTGCTCGAGGTCGCTCCCCGTGCTCTTGCGGCGGCGCAGTGCCGCCAGCGGGCGGAGCAGGACGTTCCAGGACCACAGGCGCTCGATCTCGAAGCCCGCGCCGGTGAGGAGGGACCGCAGGCTCTCCTCGGTGTACCGGCGGAGGTGCCCGACGGCGTCGTCGTGGGCCGACCACAGCGCCGGGTCGGCCGGCACGGCCACCACCAGGACGCCGTCCGGGCGCAGCACGCGGCGCAGCTCGCGGGCAGCCCGCTCGTCGTCCTCGAGGTGCTCCAGGACGTCGAGGGCGGTGACCACGCCCATGGAATCGGTCCGCAGGGGCAGGCGGTGGGCGTCGGCGCGCGAGACGAGCAGACCGCGGGAGCGGGCCAGGTCGGCGCCGGTCCCGGAGTACTCGAGAGCCAGCGACCGCCAGCCGAGCGACTCGAGCACCCGGGTGTTGCCGCCGGCCGCCGCGCCGATGTCGGCGGCCCAGCCGCCGGTGCGGCGGTCCCGCAGGATGCGGTGCAGGATGCTGCGGCGCTCCGCGTACCACCAGTGCCGCTGCTCGAGCCGCGCGAGCTTGTCGATCTCAGCGACGTCCACGCGGGAACTCCTCGTCGTCGTCGAGACAGCCGGCCCGGCCTTCCTCGGGGTGCGCACGGTACAGCGGGCGGCGCTGGACCTCCTCGTAGATGCGGCCCACGTAGGCGCCGAGCACCCCCAGGCAGAGCAGCTGGACGGCGGCCAGGAAGAGGACGGCGACCGAGACCGACGCCCAGCCGGGCACCGTCCGCCCGAGCAGGAACGACACGATGACGAGGACCGCGCCGACGAGCGCGACGAGGGCGGCCGACGCGCCCACCCGCGTGGCGAGCTGCAGCGGCGACGTCGTGAAGGACGACAGGCCGTTCCAGGCCAGGCCGACCATCTTGCGCAGGGGGTACTTGGTCGTGCCGGCCGCGCGTCGCTCGCGGCGGTGCTCGACCACGGCGCTGGGGAAGCCGAGCCACGGGATGAGCAGCCGGTAGACCCGGTGGCGTTCGGGCAGCATGCGCAGCGCGAGCACCACCCGCCGGGATAGGAGGCGGAAGTCGCCGACGTTGTCCGGCAGCTCCACGCCGGCGCTCCGGCGCATCAGGTCGTAGTAGGCCGACGCCGACCACCGCTTGAAGCGGGAGTCGGTGCTGCGGTCGGCCCGCCGGGCGTAGACCACGTCGACGCCGTCGGTGACGGCGCGGCTGAGCATCACCGGGATCAGCTCGGGCGGGTCCTGCAGGTCGGCGTCCATCGTGACGACGTAGTCGCCGTCGGCGTGATCGAGCCCGGCGGTGAGCGCCAGCTGGTGCCCGACGTTGCGCGCCAGCAGCAGGGGGCGCAGCTGCGGCCAGGACGCGGCCATCTTGCGCAGCACCTCGGCGGTGAGATCGCGGGAGCCGTCGTCGACCATGACGACCTCGTAGGTCACGTCGAGGCCGTCGAGGACCGGGCGCAGCCGCTGCTCCAGCAGCGGCAGGACCTCGGACTCGTCGTAGCAGGGGACGACGACGCTCAGGCGGGGGCGGGGCGTCGGGGGTGCGGTCACGTCCCACCCGCGCCGTCGTGCGGGCAGGGGCCGGCACGCACACCGGAGCCGCGAGCCGGGCGGTCCCACGCCATGCGCGGACCCTAGCAGCGGGAACGCGGCCTGATCGCCGGCGTGATCACGGCCGTCCTCCCAGGCGGGAATCCGCACGGTAGCCTCCCGGCCACTGCCCGGATGACGACCCGGACCACCGACCGCGGAGGCCGCATGCGCACCTCCCCTCCAGCGGCGCGGGACACGCGGCCGGCTCTTCCCGACGTGCCGGCCCCGGCTCGTCCACCCGTCCGGCGCCGGACGTGGCCGGCGGTCGTGCTGTCGACGGGAACCGTGGCCGGCCTGTTCACGCTGCTGTTCCTGCGGAACCACCGGTTCGCCTACCTCGACGACCGGCAGGCCGACGGCGTCGCGAAGCTCGTCGACATGGGCCGGATCCTGCAGTCGGGGGAGTGGCCCTGGCTCAGCACGGACGTCGTCAACAGCGGCGGGTACGCGGTCGAGTACCAGAACGGCGTCTTCAACCCGGTGAACCTCGCCTTCGGCGTGCTCATGGGGAACCTCGACGACGCCGCCTTCGCCTCGTTCCTCCAGCTGCTCGCGCACCTCGTGCTGCTCACCGCCGCGGCGGCCTGGCTCGGACGGATGGTGGGGCTCTCCACCGCGTGGACCGTGGCCTTCGCCGTCTCGGTCGGCTTCCAGCCGTACACGGTCTACTGGGGCGCCGCGTGGTACCAGGCGATCGTCTCGTTCTCGTGGTTCGTGCTCGCCGTCGCCGCGGCCGTGGCGCTGCACCTCACGGGGCGGCAGCGCCACGGCTGGCTGCTGCTCGTCGCGACCTTCCTGTGCCACCAGAGCGGCTGGCCGCTCGCCATCCCCGTCCTGGGGCTGTTCGTCGCCGTGCTCGTCGCCGCCCGCCTGGCGACCGGCCAGTCGCGCGCGGGGACGGCGTGGATCGCCGCCTGGTACGGCGGCGGCGCCGTCGCGTCGCTGGTGGGCCTGTACCCGCTGCTGGTGTCGTTCGAGTTCGCGGCGCGCAGCTCCTCGATCAGCAACGACCGCAACTTCAACGTCGCACCGCTCGAGGGGCTGGCGCACGCCGCCGACCCGGCCTACTGGGGCTGGTTCACCAACTTCGACGGCTACGGGATGCAGGAGCTGCCGCACTTCTACGTGGCCTGGTTCCTGCTGCCGGTGCTGGTGTTCTGGCGGCCGGCGCCGGGCGCGGTGCCCGCGCGCGTCCGCGCGCTCGGTATCGCGACCGTCGGCCTGCTCCTCGTGACGGCGCTCGGCGCGCTCGGCCCCGAGCGGGTCCTGGTCTTCCGGTTCCCGACGCGTTTCCTGCAGTTCTCCGGGTTCTTCCTGCTGCTGGCGGTGGCGCTGCTGGTGGCGCACGGGCGCTTCACCTTCTCCCGCCGGCGGGCGGCCGTCCTCGCGGGCCTCCTGCTGCTGCAGGCGGTCAACGCGCTGCAGGCCCACCCGGACGGCCCCGGACGCATCGTCGGGCTCACCGCCCTGGTGGCCGTGCTGTGCCTGGCGGTGGTCGCGCCGCGCGTCGGGAGGTCGCCGGGCGGCCGGCTGCGGGTGCCGGCGTGGCTCGCGTCGACCCGGGCGTCGGACGTCGCGGTGGCGGTCGGCACGGTCGTGGTGCTGGCGGTGGTGGCGCTGCTGCACCCGATGGCCCGCGGCTACGACTGGGGCTTCCCGCACGACCTGACGACGGTGGACCCGCTGAGCCGGCAGGACTACACGCTCTGGTTCGGCAGCTACGCGCCGCTCGAGAACCCCGGTGACCTGCCCTCGCCGGCCCCGGACGTGGCCGACTACTACGCGGAGTACCACCCCTCCTCGACCGGCCTGCTCGTCGGCGAGCGGCAGATCAACGGGTACAGCCCGCTCGGGCACCGCTTCCTGCGCGAGCACGTGCCGCTCGACGACCACGGCAACTTCAGGGACACCGGGGCCGAGCGGTTCGCCGCGGTGGACCCCGGGACCGGGCTCACCTGGCTGGAGCTCCTGCGGGTCGACCAGGTGGTGGCCCAGCACGGTCCGCGCGACGTCCGGCTGGCCGAGGAGCTCGACAGCTCGTGGCGCCGCGTCGCGATCGGCGAGCACACCTCGACCTACCGCCACCCCCCGTACGACCTGCCGGGACTGGTGTCCTACGCCTCACCCGGGACGCAGGTGGCGGCCCGGGACGGCTGCCCGCTCCGGCACTCGCACGAGTGCGTCGACGTCACGGTCACCGGCGACGACCCCGGCCGGGTGGTGTTCGCCCGGCTCTGGTTCCCGGGCTACTCGGCGACGCTCGACGGGGAGCCGGTCGACGTCGTCCGGTACGACGGCACGCTGGTCGCCGTCGAGCTGCCGGCCGGGACGGACGGGGAACTGGTCGTCTCCTACCGCTCACCGGGATTCGTCCCCCTGGCGGCCCTCGCGGCGGCCGTCGTCGCCGGGCTCGCGATCGCCCAGCTCGTCGTGCGGCACCGGCGCCGGCAGACCCTCGCCGTCGACGGCGCACCGGCGGCGGACCCCGGCACCTGACCGCTTCCGGGTGGTCCGGCCGCCTCGGGCGACGTCCTCCGGTTCGCGAACCGCATTTTCCGGCTACCGTGCGTGCACCCGCGTCATCTCGGAGCTGTCGTCGGATGGGGGACGGTTCGACCCATGGTGTTGCACTCGACGGAACTGCCCGGCGCCGAACCGCGCGGCCGCGTCGCCCCCGCGGCCGGCCGCCTCCTGGCCCAGCGGACGCTCTTCGCCGGCCCGTCCCTCGAGGCCCCGGACGAGCTGTACGCCGTCGCGGTGCAGGGGGTCGCCGAGCGGGACCGCCACCGGATCGTCCTCGACGGGCACGCCGTCGTCACCACCAACACCTACTTCGGCAGGTTCCCGGCCTCGTACTGGCAGCGCTGGACGTCGGTGACCCGGGTCGAGGTGACCGCGGTCCTGAGCGGCTCCGGGATGCTCCGCGTGATGGCCTCCGACACCGCGGGCCAGCCGCGGACGGTGGCCGGCCACCGGGTCGAGGACGCGCACGCGGAGACCGTCACCCTCCCCGTCGCCGTCGACAGGTTCGTCGACGGCGGCGCGCTCTGGCTGGAGTTCCAGACGGCGGCCGCCGGGTTGACCGTCGAACGGGTCCGCTGGTCGGTCGGCGCGACCCGGCCGCGGCGGGCGACCGCGGTGGTGATCTGCACCTTCAACCGGGCCGACGACTGCCTGGCCACGCTGCAGACCCTCGTCTCCGACCCGGAGGTCGCCGGCGAGCTCAGCGCCGTGTACGTGGTCGACCAGGGCACGGACACGGTGGAGTCCCGGGACGGGTTCGACGGGGTGTGCGACGCCCTCGGACCGGCCCTGCGCTACATCCGCCAGCCCAACCTGGGAGGCGCCGGCGGGTTCACCCGGGGCATCTACGAAGCGGTCCGCAACGAGACGGTCGAGCGGGTCAACCTGCTCCTGATGGACGACGACATCCGGCTCGAGCCCGACACCGTCGTCCGGCTGCGCGCCATGGCCGACCGCGCCGACCAGCCCCTGCTGGTCGGCGGTCAGATGCTCAACCTGCTGCACCCGCACCGGCTGCACGTCGGGGCCGAGACCGCCGACCTGGCCCGCCTGCGCGCCGGACGGCCGACGGACGACGCGCTCGCCAACGCCGACCTCACCGAGGAGCAGCAGGACGTCCGGACCGACGCCGCCTACAACGCGTGGTGGACCTGCCTGATCCCCTCCGAGGTCGTCGAGGCCGTCGGCTACCCGCTGCCGGTGTTCTTCCAGTGGGACGACATCGAGTACGGGCTCCGGGCCAAGGCCGCCGGTTTCCCCACCGTCACGCTGCCGGGCGCCGGCGTCTGGCACGCCGACTTCTCCTGGAAGAACTGGGACGACTGGTCGCGGTACTTCAGCTTCAGGAACAGCCTCATCACCAGCGCGCTGCACAGCGACTTCGACCGCCGGCACATCATCGACCACCTGGCGCGGCATCTGATCGACTACCTCGTGTCCATGCGGTACGGGCTGGCGGCGCTGACGATCCGCGCGATCGAGGACTTCCTCCGCGGGCCCGACGTGCTCGCCGACGGCGGCGCCGAGACCGTCTCCGTCGTCCGCAAGCTGTGGTCGGAGCACCCGGAGACCACGAACCACCCGGCCTCCGCGGTGCCCGGCGTGCCGGCCGGCGGGGTGCCGAAGGCGTCGTGCCCCGGCAAGCCGTCGATGATGCGGGCCGTGCTGGCCAAGCGGATCCTCGGCCAGGTGCGGGGCCGGGCCCGGGGCGCCGCCTCGGTCTCCGTCGCCGACGCGAACTGGTGGCACGTGGCGCTGTTCGAGACCGTCGTGGTCACCGACCCCTCGCAGGAGGCCGTCCGGGTGCGCCGCTTCGACCGCGACCTGATGTTCTCGCTGGCCCGCCAGGGGGCGCACGTGCTGCGACGGATGTCCCGCGAGGGCGAGCGCGTCCGCGACGAGTACCGCGCGCGCCTGCCCGAGCTGAGCAGCCGGGACACGTGGACGCGGTTGTTCGAGAGCAGGTAGGGCCGGACCGGTCGGGCCGGCCGGCACGAAGGGGGACCGGGCCCGCCAGCGAGAAGAGGGCAACGCATGGGCCAGGCACGGCACACGTCTCCGCTCGACGCCGCGCGGCGGTGGGTCGCCCGCGCGTTCACCGGACCGCTGGAGGAGCGGATGACCCGGATCGTGCGCGCGGAGGTGGAGCGGGTCGTCGGGGAGCTGGAGTTCCGGACCCGGCGCGACCTGCTGGCGGCCGGTGAGCGGGACGCCGCGCGCTCGTCCGCCCGGTGGGCGCACCGCGTGATGCCGACCGCCCGCGAGTTCCACGACCCGCGCGCCACCCTCGAGCACGCGCTCGAGCTCGCGCCGCAGGGCGGCATGGCCCTGGAGTTCGGCGTCTTCGAGGGGCGGTCGCTGGCCGTGATCGCCGAGGCCCGCAAGGGGCGCGACGTCTACGGCTTCGACTCCTTCGAGGGCCTGCCGGAGGACTACCGGCCGCACGTGCGGCAGGGGGCGTTCGCCCTGGACCGGCTGCCGCAGGTGGATGGCGCGGAGCTGGTGGTCGGCTGGTTCGACGACACGCTGCCGGGGTTCCTCGAGACCCATCCGGGCCCGGTGGACTTCCTGCACGTCGACGGCGACCTGTACTCCTCGGCCGTCACGGTGCTGACGCTGGTCGGTCCCCGGCTGCAACCCGGGTCGATCGTGATCTTCGACGAGTTCTTCAACTACCCGGGCTGGGACGACAGCGGCGAGTTCCAGGCCTGGCAGGAGTACCTGGACCGCACCGGCACCACCGTCGCGTACGAGGCCTACACGTCGAACAACGAGCAGGTCGTCGTCCGGATCGTCGCGCCGGGGGAGTGAGCTGCGGGGGCGGCCGGCCCCGGACGGCGGGCCGTCGTCGTAGGCTGGACCCGGCACGAGCCCCGCCGAAGCCTCGGCATGCTCGCTCTCCCCGCCTCGTACGGGGATCGCAGCGACCTGCATCCCGACCTGCAAGGCCCGGCTCCGGAGCCGGGCCGGACTCCTGGAGCGACATGACCGCCAGCACCGGCACCACCCTGACCGACGGCGACTACAAGGTCGCCGACCTCTCCCTCGCCCCCTTCGGGCGCAAGGAGATCCAGCTCGCCGAGCACGAGATGCCCGGCCTGATGGCGCTGCGCACCGAGTACGGCGACGCGCAGCCGTTGGCCGGCGCCCGCGTCGCCGGGTCGCTGCACATGACCGTGCAGACCGCCGTCCTCATCGAGACGCTGACGGCGCTCGGCGCCGACGTCCGGTGGGTCAGCTGCAACATCTTCTCCACCCAGGACCACGCCGCCGCCGCGATCGTCGTCGGCGACGGCACTCCGGAGCAGCCCGCCGGCGTCCCGGTGTTCGCCTGGAAGGGCGAGAGCCTGCCCGAGTACTGGTGGTGCACCCAGCGGCTGTTCGAGTTCCGCGACGAGAACGGCGACGTCGTCGGCCCCAACATGCTGCTCGACGACGGCGGC
>DASQTE010000127.1:0-16815 GCA_035642035.1 Blastococcus sp. | reverse complement strand
CCGCCGCACGGTCATGCAGGTCGTCAACGACCTGCCCCGGCGCCATCCGACGCTCGGCTACGTCCCGTGGACCTCCCTGCACCTGCACGGGTCCCCGTCCAAGCCGCAGTTCGACGGGTACGCCGGCGACCTGACCAACCCGGGCGAGTGGAAGAACTACCAGTACCCGAACAACTGCACCCCGCGGACCCTCTGGTACCACGACCACGGCGTGCACCACACCGCCGAGAACGTGTACCAGGGTCTGGCCGCCCAGTACCACCTGGTGGACGAGGAGCTCGAGAAGGCCCTCGGCATCCCCCGCTGGGACCGGCAGAAGGCCGCGGAGGGCAAGCCGCAGTACGAGTTCCCGCTGATCCTGAGCGACGTCATGTTCTCCGCCGACGGCCAGCTCATGTTCGACGACGACGGCGAGTCCGGGCTCTACGGCGACGTGATCCTGGTGAACGGGGTGCCGTGGCCGAACATGAAGGTGGAGCCCCGCAAGTACCGGTTCCGCGTCCTCAACGGGTCACTCGCGCGCGGCTACACGCTCCGGCTCAGCAACAACATGCCGTTCAAGGTGATCGCCACCGACGGCGGCTTCATGGAGTTCGCCCAGCAGGTGACCACGTTCAAGATCGGCATGGCCGAGCGCTACGAGATCATCATCGACTTCTCGAGCGTCAAGGGCACCAAGGTCCAGTTGGTCAACGACGGCGTCGAGAACGCCCGCGACTTCGACCACACCGGCAAGGTCATGCAGTTCGAGGTCGGCACCAAGGTGACGAGCACCGACGGCAACGCCTGGCCGACCGCCCTGGGCGCTCCGCACCCCGCGATGACCCTCAAGGCCGCCGACCGCAAGGCGGTCCGCAGCATGAAGCTGCACCGCAGCAACGGTATGTGGAAGATCAACGACACCACGTGGGACGACGTCGTCAAGTCCAACTACGAGCAGATCTTCGCCAACCCCCAGCGGAACGACATCGAGATCTGGGACGTCACGAACGAATCAGGCGGCTGGTTCCACCCGCTGCACATCCACCTGATCGACTTCAAGGTCCTCAGCCGCACCGTGAGCGGGGTCAGCCAGCCGCCCCGCCCGGAGGAGAAGGGCCCCAAGGACGTCGTCTACGTCGGCGAGAACGAGACCGTCCGACTGCTCATGCGCTTCGAGCACGAGGACGGGCGCTACATGATCCACTGCCACAACCTGTCGCACGAAGACCACGACATGATGTTCCAGTACATGGTGGGTCACCACGACATCGACTGCGACTCGATCAGGAGCGCCCCGCCGAAGCTGCTGCCCGCCCCGGAGTTCACCCCGGTGCTGCCGGCGGACGTCCAGCCCACCCCGCCGGCTTCGGCTCCCGCGCCCGCCGCTCCGGAGACCACGGAGCCCGCTCCGGCGCCCGACACCAGCTCGACCAGCACCACGGAGACGGTTCCCGCACCGGACGCCGGCACCACCACGGGAACGGTCACCCCGCCTGACGCGGGCACCACCACCCCGCCGGTGACCGACACCACGACGGCCACTGCCGGCGGTGCGCCGTGAGCGCACTGGCGATCTCGCCGGATCAGTCGGTGGTCGCCCCGGCCACCGAGGTCGGGGCGGGCCGTGCCCTGTCCCGCTGGCTGCTGGCCGGCGGTCTCGGGGCCGGGGTTGCCGGTGGCCTCCACATCGCCGTGGCGGTCGACCACCTGGCGTCCGGGGAGCTGGCGGTCGGGTTCTTCCTGCTCACCGCGGCCGCCCAGCTGGGCCTGGCCGGCTGGCTGCTCGTGAGCAGCTTGACCGGCCTGCGCCCGGACCTCCGGCTGGTGTCCCTGGCCCTGCTCGGCACCGTGGCGCTGATCGGCCTCTACGTCGTCGCCCACACGACCGGTCTGCTCGACGCCTTCGCGGTCCACGACAGCTCCGGGCACTCCGGCGGCGCGCACGGCGCGTCCAACCACGACCCCGGGATCGATCCCGTGACCGGGGTCGACTACTCGACCGGCATCGCGATCCGGTCCGGTGGCCCGGTCGCCATGTCCGGCGAGGTCGCCCCCGCCCGGCACGCCCCCGGGGTCCTCGGCCCGGTGACCGTCGCCGCCGAGGTCCTCCTGATCGCCGCGCTCGCGGCCCTCCTCCCGTCCACGTGGCGCCGGCGCACGGTCAACGGACTCCTCGGCCTCGGCGGCCTCGCGTGGGTGCTGTGGTTCACCGGAGTCCTGGCCTGAGCCCATGCGGCCGGGTACGAGGTCCCGCGGACCGCTGCACCACCGGACATACCGAGGGCCCGCCACCAGCCGGTGGCGGGCCCTCGGCGCGTGCGGACACGGGAGCCGGGCACGGCCTAGGGTCGGCGACCCACCCGGTCGCACGCCTGCAGCACGCAGTCCTCGGGGGGCTCGATGGATTGTTGTGATCCCACCGTCTCGGTCGCCGGGTTGCTGGTGGGCGTCGTCGTGGGGTTGACCGGCATGGGTGGCGGGGCGCTGATGACCCCGCTCCTCATCATGTTCTTCGGAGTCCCTCCGCTGGCGGCGGTGTCCAGCGACGTCGTCGCCAGTCTCTTCATGAAACCGATCGGCGGTCTGGTCCATCTCCGGCGCGGCACCGTGCACCTGGGCCTGGTCCGATGGCTGTGCGTGGGTTCCGTCCCGGGGGCCTTCTGCGGTGTGCTGTTGCTGCGCCGCATCGGCTCCGGCGAGCGACTCCAGGGGACTCTGCTGATCGCCCTCGGCGCCGTCCTCGTCCTCGCGTCCCTGGGCATGGTCGCCAAGGCCTACCTCCACCTGGTGCAGCGGCAGCGCCGGCGGTCGATGGGCTGGGAGCCGCTCCCGGAGCAGGCGATCGCCACCGTGCGGGTGCACCGGTGGGCCACCGCGCTCGTGGGGGCGGGCGGAGGGCTCGTCGTCGGCATGACTTCCGTGGGCGCCGGATCGCTGATGATCGTCGCGCTCCTGCTGCTCTACCCCGCGCTCAAGGCCGGGCAGCTGGTGGGCACCGATCTCGTGCAGGCCGTGCCCTTGGTCGCGTCCGCCTCCGTGGGGCACCTCCTGTTCGGGGACTTCGCCCTGGGCCTGGCCGCGAGCGTCCTGGTCGGCGCCGTCCCGGGCGTCTGGCTGGGAGCGCGGCTGTCCTCCCGGTCCCGCGGCGGCCTGGTGCGGAGGGCCCTCGCGACGGTGCTCTTCGCTTCAGGACTGAAGCTGCTCGGCATCCCGACCGGCCTGGTGCTCACGATCGTCGGAGCCGCCCTGGTCTGCGGAGTGGTCGTCTGGGCTTGGATCCGCACCCGCATGGGAGAACCGCCGCGGGCGTGGCAGCGCCGGCTGCGGCGGTCTCCCGACGCCGTCGCCGCCCCGCCCGCCGACCCGCGAAGCGACCGGGCGTCGGCTGACGACGGCCATGGGCCGCCGTGAGCAGGCCGTCAGGACCCCATCGCGTCCTCGGGTGCGATCAGCCAGGCCCGGGCCGACTCGTAGTCCTCCGCGACGCCGAGGACCCGGTAACCGGTCGGGGTCTGCTCCAGCAGCAACCAGGCGTCGTCGAACGCCTCGACGACCGTGTCGTCGCACCGGTCCGGCAGCCCGTGCGGGAAGCGGGCGGAACGGATCTCGCGACGGGAGACGGGCGGCGTCACGGGCCGCTGCACCTCCGAACCTCGCTCACGGGACCTCTGCCACCTGCCCGGCGCGGCAGGCATCGCACATCGTCCACCCGCAGCCAAGGCCACGGGCACTCGCGAGCCGAGCAGACAGCTCCGGGGCGTCACCTTTCCCCCGTTTCGGGGATGCCCGCCTCCCCGTCTGGGACTGGGGCCGGACCTCTCGGACCGACAGGGTGGTGGGCCACGGGACAGGCTGAGGACCACATCGGAGGCCGGGCCATGGACGGACCCCAGCTCACGCGCCGCGACGCGCTCAAGATCGGTGTCCTCGGCACCGCGGCCCTCGCGATCCCGCTGGCCGGGACGCTGTCGGCGTCACGGGTCTCTGAGCTGGCCGAGAGCCGGATCCCACGGCCGTACACGCTGCCCTTCCGCCGTCCCCCGGTGCTGAGCCCGGTCGGCCGCGTCGATGGGCGCGACGTCTACGAGATCACCCAGCAGCAGGTGAAGCGGGAGGTCCTCCCCGGGATCAGGACGACGCTGTTCGCCTACAACGGCACAGCCCCGGGACCGACCATCCGGGTGCAGCGCAACCGGCCGGTCATCGTCCGCCAGATCAACAAGCTGCCGGACAAGCACCCGAGCCTGGGCTACGTGCCGTGGACGTCCACCCATCTGCACGGCGCGCCGTCCTTGCCCCAGTTCGACGGCTACGCCAGCGACATCACTCTGCCCGGCCACTACAAGGACTACTTCTACGACAACCTCGAGCCGGCCCGGACGCTCTGGTACCACGACCACGGTGTGCACCACACCGCCGAGAACGTCTACATGGGGCTGGCCGGGCAGTACCACGTCCTCGACGGCCGGGAGAACCTCCTCGGACTGCCCCGCGGCATCTACGACGTGCCGGTGATGATCAGCGACGCGGCGTTCACCGCGACCGGCGAGCTGCTGTTCGACAGCAACGGCGACAGCGGCCACATGGGCGACGTCATCCTCGTCAACGGTCGGCCGTGGCCGGTGATGGAGGTGGAGCCCCGCAAGTACCGGCTGCGGCTGCACGCCGCCACCGTCGGTCGCGGCTTCACGCTCCGGCTGACCCACGGGGCGCACATGACCGTGATCGCCACCGACGGTGGCCTCGTCCCGCTGGCCCAGCCGGTCGACCGCGTCAAGCTGGGCATGGCCGAGCGCTACGACGTCGTCGTCGACTTCGCCCCGTTCGCCGGGCAGCGGATCGAGATGCGCAACGACGGCGTGGACAACTCCGTCGACTTCGACCACACCGACGAGGTGATGGCCTTCCAGGTCGGCACGGTGGTCACCGACCCCGCCAACAACGCACTGCCGCAGGTCCTCAGCCCCGACTCGCCGGTCATGGCCCTGCGCGAGGACCGGGCCGTCCGCACCCGGCACCTGGAGTTCCACCGGCAGAACGGCATGTGGGTGATCAACGACCACATCTGGGACGACGTCGTCCGGTCCGGCTACCGCAAGAACATCGCCGCCCCGGCCGCCGGCGACGTCGAGATCTGGAAGTTCTCGACGTCCGGTGGATGGTTCCACCCGGTCCACGTGCACCTGACCGACTTCAAGATCCTGGACCGGGACGGCAGGCCACCGCAGCCGTACGAGCTCGGCCCCAAGGACACCGTCTACGTCGGCGAGGGCGAGGAGGTCCGGATCATCGCCGAGTACGGGGCGGTCGTCACGCCCCCGGGCCAGCCCGAGATCCGCCGCACCGGCAGGTACATGATCCACTGCCACAACGTGTCGCACGAGGACCACGACATGATGACCCAGTTCTGGGTGGGCGGTGAGGGCGCCGGACCCGACCCGATCACAGCGGCCCCGCCGCGTCCGCTGCCGGCGCCGCCCATCCCGCCGATCGTCTGAGCCGCCTCAGGCCGGCCGGGTGCGGTCCAGCGTCGCGATGTCGATGACGTCGTCCGCGTAGCTGCGGGCGGCGGAGTCGAAGGCGCCGCGCCGCACGTGATGAGGCGCAACCGGGCGTCGTCGGGCCGCCCGCCCCCGAGGTCGACGAAGATCCCCGGGGCCGTATTCCTGTGGCCTGCCCGCCTCGCTGGCTGTTCGACGCGGTTCCGAGCCCGTCTCCTTCCGCCGGCGCAGCCACTACTGAAGACTCGGCCCAGCGTTCGCGGTCAGCGTTGCGGTTGCGTCGCTCTTCCGCTCGGGCCGTCCGGCTCGAGCGGGGTCGACTCGACCCGGTGACCACGGGCGCACACCTCGAGCCTGCAGAAAGGCCAGTGACCGATGGACCCGATGTTCACTCCGTCCACCACCGCCGACATCGCCGGCGCACGGCAGCACGCCGTCGGTGACCTCCTGCACCGGACCGCACGTCGGTATCCGCACAAGCCGGCCGTCGTGGCCGGGGACGTCCGGATGAGCTTCGCGGAGTTCGACGCCTCGGTGAACCGTGCCGCGCACGCGCTCGCCGGCCGTGGCCTGGTCAAGGGCGACCGCCTCGCCCTGCTGTCGCACAATTCCTGGCAGTTCGGCGTCCTGGCGTTCGCCACCGCGAAGCTGGGCGTGGTGCTCGTCCCGGTGAACTTCATGCTGGGTCCGGACGAGATCGCCTACATCCTCAGGCACTCCGGTGCCCGGGGCATCGTCGCGGAGGACACCCTCGCACCGACCGCCGAGAAGGCTCTGGCCGCCGCCGGCCTCGAGGACGGCGTGCGGGGCTGGATCGCCCTCTCCGGGACCGCACCCGCCGACGGGTGGGAGGACGTCGACGCCTGGTGCCGCGACGGCAACGACAGCCCACCGCAGGTCCTCGTCGCTGATGACGACCCGCTGAGGCTCATGTACACGTCCGGGACCGAGAGCCGACCCAAGGGCGTCATGCTGTCGAGCCGGTCGCTGATCAGCCAGTACGTGAGCTGCATCGTCGACGGCGGCATGAGCGCCGACGACGTCGAGGTCCACGCGCTACCGATGTACCACTGCGCCCAGCTGGACTGCTTCTTCTCCGTCGACGTCTACCTCGGCGCGACCAGCATCATCCTGCCCGGGCCCGACCCTGCAGCGCTGCTCGCCACGATCGCCCGGGAGCAGGTCACCAAGCTGTTCTGCCCGCCGACGGTCTGGATCTCGCTGCTGCGGCACCCCGACTTCGACACCACCGACCTGTCCAGCTTGCGCACCGGGTACTACGGCGCCTCCCCCATGCCGGTGGAGGTGCTCCGGGAGCTGCAGCGCCGGCTACCCGACGTGCAGCTGTGGAACTTCTACGGCCAGACCGAGATGTCGCCGTTGGCCACGATCCTGCGACCGCACGAGCAGCTGGAGCGCGCGGGTTCGGCAGGTCGGGCGGCGCTGAACGTCGAGACCGCGCTGGTCGACGACGACGGCGCACCTGTGCCACCGGGGCAGATCGGCGAGATCGTGCACCGCAGCCCGCACGTGGCCCTCGGCTACTACGAGGACGAGTCGAAGACCGCCGAGGCGTTCCGCGACGGCTGGTTCCACTCCGGCGACCTGGGTGTCATGACAGAGGACGGCTACCTCTCGGTCGTCGACCGCAAGAAGGACATGATCAAGACCGGCGGCGAGAACGTGGCGAGTCGCGAGGTCGAGGAGGCCATCTACGAGCTCGACGGCGTCGCCGAGGTCGCCGTCTTCGGCATCAGCCACGCGCACTGGATCGAGGCCGTCACCGCGGTCGTCGTCCCCAGACCAGGGGCGGCGCTGACCGTCGAGCAGATCACTGCTCACTGCCGCGGGAAGCTCGCCGGTTACAAGCGCCCCAAGTACGTCGTGCTCACCGACGCACTGCCGAAGAACCCGAGCGGCAAGATCCTCAAGCGCGAACTCCGCCAGCGGCACGCGGACCTGGCGAGCGACGCCGAAGGCTCAGGCACCGACGACTGAGGCCGCGTGTCTCCCATCGCGTGACGGGCCATGACGGCCGAGCAGGCGAGCTACGGACCGGGGAACGGAGTGCGAACCCGTCGCGCCTGCACTCGCGCCTGGCCCCCTCCGGTCACGCGAAGCCGGTTGCCCCGAGGACCCGCTCGACCTGCTCGTCGGGGCGCGCCACCGGAATTCGGTGAGGTGGGTGACGGTGATCATCGGTCGGCTCTCCTGGCGCACGGTGGGATGGAAGGACGAGGGCTCAGAGCACCGTGACGACGACCTTGCCGCGGGCGTGCCCCTGCTCCACGTGGTGCAGGCCGGCAGCGGTGTCGGCGAGCGGGAAGGTCCGGTCGACGACGGGGGCGAGCTGACCTGCGCCGACGAGCTCGGTGACGGCGAGCAGGTGCTCGCGGGTCCAGTCGCTCGGCAGCGGCCGGAGGCGCTGGCTCACCAGACCGTTGACCGCGAGCACCCGCAGGATCGATCCGACCGGGCCGAACACGTGGCCCGGCGCACCACCGGCGTTGTGGACGAGCGTGCCCGTCGGGGTCAGCGCCCGGCGCAGTCGGCGCAGCGGCTGGTTCCCGACGTTGTCGAGCACCACGTCGTAGTGCTGCCGCCCGTCGGTGAAGTCGGCCTCGGTGTAGTCGACGACCTGCGCGGCGCCGAGCGAACGGACGAGCTCGACGTTGCGCGTGCTGCACACCCCCGTCACCTCTGCGCCCAGTGCGACCGCGATCTGGACGGCGAAGTGACCGACCCCGCCCGCCGCTCCGTTGACCAGCACCCGGTGGCCCGGCTGCACCTCGCCGACGTCGCGGATCGCGCGCAGCGCCGTCTCCCCCGCCATCGGAACGGCCGCCGCGTCCCCGAACGAGAGGCTCGCCGGCTTGGGCACCACGCGGTCGGTGGCGGCGCGGGCGTATTCGGCGAACGAGCCGTCGAACCAACCGAGCACCTCGTCCCCGGGCCGTAGGTCGGAGACGCCCGCGCCCACGCGCTCCACGCGGCCGGCCCCGTCCGCCCCGGCGATGCGGTGCTTCGGCCGGGTCAGCCCCACCCCGCCCATGAGCCGGGCGACGTACGGGTCGCCGCGCAGCATGTGCCAGTCGTAGGGGTTGATCGCGGCGGCATGCACGCGGACCAGCACCTCGTGAGCGCCGATCGTGGGCGGGTCGACGTCCATGAACTGCAGGGCGTCGGGCGAGCCGAACCGGTCCTGGACGACGGCCTTCATCGCTCCTCCTTCTCGCAACGGGGAATGCGCGGCGCCACGTGCACCGCCGGCACCTGCGTGACCGAGACCAGGGGCAGTCCGAGGTCGCGGAGCTTCCGGAGCAGGCCGTGCAACGCGGCCTGGTCGACGACCGGCCCGTGGATGGTGGTCGTGCCGTCGTCCTCCGGGGTGAGCGTCATCCCGCCGAACCAGGCGGCCCACCGCGGCTCGAGACGCCCCTGGACGCAGATCTCGTACCGCCCGGGGTCGTGCTGGTGGCCGGTCGACATGCCGCTCATCGGAACCTCGCGCTGCCTCTCGGTGGGTGGTCGCTCGGGGGTGCATGCGAAAGCTAGGAGCGGATGTGGTGAGCGGGGATCACCACGATGTGGGGATCGCGATGGTGATCGGGCCGGTCCGGACACGCCGCGGGCGCCGCCGGACAGCAGGAGGTGTCGGTCGGCCCGCCGGGGCCGCGACACCCGGGTCCGGGCTCCCCCGCGGGCATCGAACTGCGCCGTCATCGGGGCGGTCGCCATCCTGCCGGTGCGCCGGGCGCGCTGAACGGAGCGCCTACCGGCCGCTCCGGGCCGACATCAGGTCGAGTTCCTCGCCGCGGCGGACCGCCGACCGGCGGTTGTTGACACCGAGCTTGGCGTAGATGTTCTTGGTGTGCGTCCGCACGGTGTTCAGGGACACGAAGAGCTGGCGGGCGATGTCGGGGCCGTCCAGGTGCGTTCCGAGCAGCCGGAGGACGTCCAGCTCGCGCGGGCTGAGCGGGTCGATCAGCCCCTGGTCCACGCGGACCGTGTCCTCCGCCATGCCCAGGGCGTCCAGGAGGCGGCGCACGTACGCCGGGACGTTCCCCGGCGTGGTCATCGCCCGGAGCAGGTTGGCCATCGGTGGGCCCTCGTCCACGAAGATCCGGACGTAGCCCTCCGGCTCGGCCAGCGCGAGCGCACGGCGGAGGGAGGCCAGCGCTGCCGGGACGTCGCCCTGTGCCTGGAGTACCAGTGCCTGCAGGACGAGGATCTCGAGGACGCTGCCGCCCCGCCGGCCGTCCTCCGCCGCACGCAGGAGGCGGTGGAGCAGCCGCACCGCATCGATGAGCGGACCCTGCGACCCCTCGGCGGTGTAACGCGCCAGGAGCGTCCTGGCGAGGGTGATGTGCTCGTACTCGCGGAGGTAGCAGAGGTCGTCGTCGGCGGCCAACCGCCGCTCGCGCACCCAGGCGAGGGCGTCGTCCAGCCGGCCCTGGATCACCCACATCCGGGCCCGGACCGCCGGGATCGGCCGCACCTCCGGGGAGTAGTCGCTCGTGTGGACGCCCTCGGCCTGGGCGAGCAGGTCGAGCGCACCGGCGGCGTCACCGTCGACCTGCCGCAGCCGGGCCGTCGCCACCCGCCAGCGGTACCGGTTCTGCGGCAGGCCGGCGGGATCGCCGAGCTCGTGGCTGATCGCCAGGTGCCGGCGGGCGGCGTCGAGGTCGTTGCGCTCGCGGAACAGCTCGGCCATCCCGACGTGCATGTCCGCCACCCCGCGGAGCACGGCGGCGGGGTCCTCGGTGGCGACCTGCAGTCCCCGCTCGTAGTAGCCCATCGCGTCGCGGAGGCGGCCCTGCGCGATGCGGAGGTCCGCCAGCGTGATCGCGCCGCCGACCACGTCCGAGCGGCGCCCGGCCCGTCCCAGCGTCGCCATGCCGTCCGAGTACCAGCGATGCGCCGCCTCGAGATCCCCGGTCCTCCAGTGCGCGAGCCCGATCAGGGACTCCGCCGCCCCGCGGCCGAGGTGGTCGTCGGGACCGGCGAGGTCGAGGGCCCGCTGCGCGTGCGTCAGGGTGCCCGGCACGTCGCCGGCGACGAGGGCCAGCCCGGCGCGGTACATGGTGATCTCGGTGGGGAGCCGACGGAACGCGTCGCGGTCCACCACCACCATGTCCCCCGGAGGCCGCCGGCTCCCGTCCGTCGACTGCTGCACCCACTGCTCCGCGTCCCGGAGCCGCGCCTCGACTCCCCGTACGTCGCCCGTCGACATGAGCGCCCCGACGTACCCGACGGCGAGCACCGGCCGGACGCCGAACAGCTCGTCGGGCAGGGCCTCGAACCAGCGCCGCAGCGTGGCCTCCTGCCGCGCCTGGCTCAGCGCCGGGATCGCCCGTTCGACCAGATCCGCCGCCCGCTCGACGTCCTCGGCGGCCAAGGCGTGGTCGATCGCGGCGGACGGGTCGCCGTTCCGCTCGTACCAGTCGCTCGCCCGGGCATTCAGCGCACGCACGCGGTCGGGCCCCTCGTCGAGGAGACGCGCCTGCAGCACGTCACCGAAGAGATGGTGGTAGCGGTACCAGCGACGGCGGTCGTCGAGCGGGACCAGGAAGAGGTTCCCGCGCTCGAGCGCCTCCAGCATGGCCTTGCCGCCGTCCTGACCGGTGACGGCGTCGCACAGGGGGCCCGTGAGCCGGCTCAGCACGGACGTCTGCAGCAGGAAGCGACGCACCTGCTCCGGCTGGCGCTGGAGGACCTCCTCGACCTGGTAGTCGACGACGAAGCGGTCGTCCCCGGCGAAGCCCGCGATGAAGCCCGCCACGTCGTCGCGGCCCTGCATCGACAGCGCGGCCAGCTGCAGCGCCGCGATCCACCCCTCCGTACGTTCCTCCAGCGCGGCGACCTCGTCCGCCGTCAGCGTCAGACCCATCACGTCGCCCAGGTAGGCCGTCGCCTCGTCCGGCGCGAAACGCAGGTCCGCGGCGCGGACCTCGACCAGCTCTCCGCGTGCCCGGAGGCGGGCCAGCGGCAGCGGCGGGTCGACCCGCGTGGCGATGACCAGGTGGACCTCCGGCGGGAGGTGGTCCAGGAGGAAGGCGACGCCGTCATGGACGTCCACGGCCTCGATGACGTGGTAGTCGTCGAGGACCAGCACGACGTCCTCCTGGACGGTCTGCAGCTCGTTGAGCAGGGTGGCCAGCACCGCGTCCGTCGACGACTGCGGCGACTGCAGGAGGGCGAGCGAGCCCGCACCGACGTCCGGGAGGGCCGTCCGCACGGCGCTCACCAGGTAGGTCCAGAACGTCGTCGGATCGTCATCCCGCGGGTCGAGGGACAGCCAGGCCACCAGCGTGCCGGCCGTCCGGGCCGTCGCCAGCCACTCCGTGAGCAGGGTGGTCTTCCCGAACCCGGCGGGTGCGGACACGAGGACGAGGGGCGGGACCTCGCGGCTCAGGCGCTCGCTCAGCCTCGGGCGAGCGACGAGGCCACGTCGCCGCCTCGGCACGTGCAGCTTGGTTTCCACGAGAGGGCCTGCCACGACCACCTCCCCGGGGGCCAGGGAACCTGCCGCCGCCTGGACCTCATCACGGCACGACGGCCGGCGTCGACCCTCCTCGTCGTCAGCCCGCCCTCGGTAGGAATCACCACATCGATCACCAGGTGATGTGATCCCGCCTCACCGCACGCGTCCCACGCTTCGGGTCATGCCGGCGCCCCTGCCGGGAACGACTCGAACGAGGAGACGGACATGACCATCACGACGTCAGCGCTCATGCGGGCAGCCGGTGTGTCCGCGGTGCTGTCCGGGCTGCTGTTCCTCGTCATCCAGCCCATCCACCCGGAGGAGAACTCCGCCACGGTCACCAGCACCGCCTGGGTGGTCGTCGCGCTGATGACCACCGGCATGGCCGTCCTCGGACTGGTGGGCGTCTCGGGTATCTACTTCCGCCAGGTGCGCGAGTCCGGTCTGCCGGGGCTGATCGGCTACCTGATGTTCGGATCCTTCTACCTGGCGACGATCGCGTGGACCTTCGTGGAGGTGTTCGTCCTACCGCAGATCGCCGACGACGCACCACGGTTCGTGGACGACTTCCTCGGTGTTCCCGCGGGCGTCTCCGCCCAGGGCGACGTGGGCACCCTGCCGCTGTTCTTCACGGCCGTCAGTGGGCTCTACCTGGTCGGCGGGCTGGTGTTCGGGATCGCCGTCTACCGCGCCGGCATCCTGCAGCGCGGGGCAGCCGCTCTGCTCGCCGTCGGGTCCGTCTCCGCCATCGCCGCCGCGGTGCTCCCGCACGCCGTGGGCAGGTATGCGGCCGTGCCCGTCGGCCTCGCGATGGTGTGGCTGGGGTGGTCGCTCTGGTCGGAGCAGCGCACGTCGGTCCCGCAGTCCGTCGCGCAGCGCCGCGTCCCGGTGCCGGCCCCGTGACCGCGCCCCGCCGGTCGGTCGTCGAGGAGCCACGTTCCGACGTGCCGGTGCCACCTGCTCCCAGGAGCAGCAGCCCTCGACGTCGGGCAGGCCGGGGAACCTGGCTCGTGCCCCTCGGGCTGGTCGCACTCAGCGTCGTCCCGATCATCGCCGGCTCGCTCCGGCTGGTCGAACTGTCGGGCGGTGCGGCGATCCTGCCGGCCAAGCCCACGTCGCCGCTGCCCCTCGTCCTGCACATCGTCAGCGCGAGCGTCTACTCGGTCCTGGGTGCGTTCCAGTTCTCCGCCGGATTCCGGCGTCGCCGGCCCGGCTGGCACCGCGTGGCCGGACGACTCCTCGTGGTGCTCGGGCTGATCGTGGCGTCGTCGGCCCTCTGGCTCACGATCTCCACTCCCCGGTTCGAGGGTTCGGGCGATCTCTACTTCCTGCTCCGGCTGGTGTTCGGGTCGGCGATGGTGCTCAGCATCGTCCTGGGCTTCCTGGCGATCCGTCGCCGGGACGTGCCCCGGCACCGGGCCTGGATGATCCGCGCGTACGCGATCGCGCTGGCCGCCGGCGCCCAGGTGTTCACGCTGGGGATCGGCGAGGCGATCGTGGGCAAGGGTGACACCAGCAGCGCGCTCTTCGCCGGCGCAGGCTGGGTGATCAACCTCGCCGTCGCGGAGTGGGTGATCCGGCGCCCGGCCCGGTACGTCGTCCCCGCTCGTGCGTGAGCACCGCTGGAACAGGCGCCCTCCGAGGTCTGCCTGCTGTGGATTCGAGCCGAACGCCTGACCGACCGCCCTCCGGGTGATCCGCTTCCCACACGAGGGCGGCCCTGTCGCGCCGGGGCCTTCGCCTCACGCGACCGCGATGTCTGCACCGGTCATGGCAGCAACCCACGCCAGTCGAGAGCACAGGACCGCCGGCGCCGCGCCGCAGGCGAGCAGCTCCACGCCGGTGAGCGGATTCCCCGACGTGGACGACGTGGCCTCCACCCAGCCGCCGGCTGCTCCGACCCCCTGTATGGCGGCCTCGACCGCGCCGAGTTGCACCGGAGAGCCCAGGATCGTCACGCGGAGCCGACCCCGGTCCGGCGCCACGGGCGGAGGGCTGTCCACCGCCGCCACGGCCACCTCGAGTCCGGTGGCGGTCGACAGTTCGGCCGCCAGCCGGATCAGCCGGGCCAGCAACATGTCCGCCTGGCTGCGGCCGGCACGAACAGGCCGGACCGCAACGACGAGCACGAGGCGTCCGCGCAGGATCACCTGCCCGACATCGGTGAGTTCACCCAGAGGATCGCTGCCGTCCCGCCCCGCCAGGGCGGTGAACAGCTGTTCGACGACGTCCGGTCGATGCGGGCCCGTGATGGTCAGCAGTGCCCCGGCATGGGTTGCGGATGACGGGGACGGGCCGGCGTACGGCTGGACGGGCCACCTGCTGAGACGGCAGCCGTCCACCGGTTCTGCCTGCCGTGCGCGGACCGAGCGGGTCATGGAGACGACGATGCCGCGGCACTCGTCCTGGCCGCATCCCGCCGAACGGCTGGTCTGCACCCCGCCGTCCGGCGGTCAGCTGACGGGGGCGGGCCGGATGACGTCGGGGAAGAGCACCTCGAGGAGAAAGCCGCCGTCGTCTGTCGGCGCCGCGCGTACCACGCCGCCGAGCAGCTCTGCCCGTTCCCGCAGGCCGAGCAGCCCGTGACCGCCTCCGGGCAGCGGCACGGGTCGCTCGGCGAGCGTCGGGGGGCCGTTGCGCACCGCGACCGACAGGCCGTTCCTCCCGGGCACGACCTGGACAGCGACAGCGGCGCCGGGAGCGTGCTTGCCCACGTTGGTCAGCGCCTCCTGGACAGTGCGGTAGACCGCGCGCTCCACAGGCTCCGGCCAGCGGCGCTCAGCAACCCCGTCCACGGTCAACGTCGCATCCAGGCCGCTGTCCCGGATCAGCCGCGGAAGGTCGGCCAGCCCTGGCTGGGGACTCAGGTCGGCCATGTGCCTGCCGTCGGTACGCAGGACCGCGACCATCTGCCGCAGCTCCTCGAGGGTCTGCACGCTGAGCGCACGGATCGCCTCGGCACTCTCCCGAGCAACCGGGTCCGTGGCGGTGACGCGCAGTGCACCGGCCTGGACGGCGATGAGGCTGACCTTGTGGGACACGACGTCGTGCATCTCGCGTGCCAGTCGACTGCGCTCCTGCGCGAGCACCCTGTCCGCGACCAGGTGTTGCTCGCGCTCACGGCCGGCGGTCAGCTCGGCCAGGTGCGACGACAGCTCCCGGCGAGCCTGGACGAGGAAACCCAGCGCCACCGGAGCGGCGGCGTACACCGCCGAGAAGATGATCTCGGGCAGGTGGCGCAGCTCGTCGATGACGTCCTCGGGGTACGGCGGCCATGGGATGAACGTGCCCACGGCCACGATCACCGCACACAGCAGGACCGGCCCCCGGGACCGCGAGGCGACCGCGACGCCGTAGACGGCAACCAGTGGGGCGAGGAGGACGTCGGCCGTGTACAGCGCCGGGAGCGTGAGTGCGAAGGCGACGTAGGGCCAACGTCGGCGAGCGACCAGCGCGAGCGCGGCCACCAGCGAGACGACGAATCCGCTCTCCTCGTCGATCGCCCGCAGCAAGGAATCCGCCAGCGCCAGGGCAACGACAGCCGCGTCGACGACGGCGTCCCGGCTCCGCCTCACCGTGCCCACCCGCTCGTGACGTCGACCGGGGCGGAGACCCCGACGTCGCGCGCGATCAGGGCGGCCTGCACACGGTTGGCCACGCCGAGGCGATCCAGCACCGCGCTGACGTAGTCCTTCACCGTTGCCGGAGACAGGTGCAGCCGCCGGCCGATGTCTGCGTTGGACAGGCCTTCGCCGAGCAGCGCGAGTACCTCGTGCTCGCGCGGGCTCATGGCCCGGACCCGGGCGATGTCGTCCGGGCGGGCGCCGCCGCTGAGGTAGCCGTCGATGACCGTCCGGGTCACGGCCGGGGACAGCACGCTCCCTCCTGCCGCCACCGTGCGGACGGCGTGCACCAACTGCTCCGGCTCGGTGTCCTTGAGCAGGAAACCCACCGCTCCGGCACCCAGCGCTCGGGCGACGAACTCGTCGGCGTCGAAGGTCGTCAGCACCGCCACCGCCGGGCGAACGGGCTCCGGAGCCAGCCGGTGCAGGACCGTGAGCCCGTCGACCTCCGGCATCCGCAGATCCAGGAGCAGGACGTCCGGGTGGTGCCGGCGCACCTCTTCGACCGCCCGGACGCCGTCGGTGCTCGCCACGACTTCGATGTCGGGAGCGGACTGCAGGATCAACGTCAGGCCGGAGCGAATCAGCGCCTCGTCATCGACGATCATCACCCGGACCATGAGGCTCTCCCCCCGGGACGGCAGCACCCCGCTTCAGAGCCAGGCCAACGTAGCCGCGGAACAGCCGGTTCGCCCAGAGGGATGTCCCCGTCGCGTCAGCCGGTGGACCGACGAGTGGACCACTGGAGACGGACCGGCGTGACCGACCGGCCGCCGGGCGGTGGGGCGTGTCGATTCCGGCCTGCCACACCATCGCAGTCGACCACCTGACCGTGACCGTGCACCCGGGCCGAGTCACCGGCTTCTTCAGCCCGACGGGACCGGCAGGTCCACGACCATGCGAGCCGTCGTCGGCCTGGACCGGCCCACCGCCGGTGAGGTGCTGGTCGCCGGCCGCCTCGTCGCCGCAGCCCTGCTGCTGCGCCGGCGCGATGCGTAGCACCCGCCGCGCCACGTCCGGCGTCGCAGTTCGATCAGCGCCGGGCGGGCACGCGGTCGGCGTCGTCGAGGACGGCGTCGGGCTCTGCCTGGCCGGCCCGGTACGCCGCGTCGAACTCGCGGTCGCCCAGGGCCGCGCGGGCGCTCTGCTCGGCCCGGTGGGCATCGGCCCGCTCCAGCCGGCCGGCGGGCCGGTGCCGACGCCGGCGCCAGGCCGTGGCCGCGCC
>DASQTE010000126.1:0-4680 GCA_035642035.1 Blastococcus sp. | reverse complement strand
CGGTATGTCGGTGTCGCACTCGCACCGCCGCACGCCGCGCCGTTGGAACCCGAACATCCAGTCCGTGCGGGCGCTGATCGCCCCCGGCAACCGTCGCCGGATCAACGCGTGCACCTCGTGCATCCGCGCCGGCAAGGTCGTCCGCGCCTGAGGAAGGACCACCCTTCCCCCCACGCCTCGCGCGCTCGGCGCGGGCCCCTGAAGGGTGGCCGCTCCAGCACGTCGCCTGAACCCCGGAGGTCGTGGACCTCCGGGGTTCTTCGCGTTCCGGGGGCCGCGGCTCAGCCGGACACCGGCCGCCAGCCGTCCGGCGGGTCCTCGCCGGCCCGGCCGTCGACGGCCTCCCGCAGCAGGTCCGCGTGCCCGGTGTGCCGCCCGTACTCCTCGATCAGGTCGCAGAGCAGCCGGCGCAGGCTGACGACCTCGCCACCCGGGCCGGTGAGGTGGACCGGCCGGCCGGGTCCGCCGTCGGCGAGGGCAGCGGCGAACCGGGCGCGTGACCGGGCCACCGCGTCGTCCCAGTAGGCGTAGAGCCGCTCCGGGGGGTCGTCGGCGGCCGAGGTGAACGCCCAGTCGTCACCGCCGGCCCACTCGCTCTCCCACGGCTCGCCGATCCGCGCGCCGCTCAGCCGCCGGGTGGAGACGTCGTCCTCGACGCTTGCGAGGTGCTTGAGCAGGCCGCCGAGCGTCAGTTCGGAGGCGCCGACACGGGCCCGCAGCCCCGCGGCGTCGAGGTCGTCGGCCTTCCACCGGAAGGTGGTCCGCAGGCGGTCCAGCGCACCGAGCAGGTGCTGCGCCTCGGTGCCGGCGGAGGGCGGTTCCCAGGGGCGTCCGGGGTCGGTCACGACGGCACCGTAGCGACGCCGGTCAGGCCGCGCCGATCCCGCGCGCGCGGGCGGCGGTCACCACCAGGTCGACCACCGTCTCCACCGGCAGCACGGTCCCGTCGATCACCAAGTGGTAGTGCCGGGCCTCGGCCGGGTCGCACCGGTAGAAGTGCCGCACGTAGGCCTCGCGGGTGCGGTCGTTGGCCGCCATCTCGCGGCGGATCTCGTCGGCCGGGCGGCCCGACCGCCGGACGGCCGCCTCGAGACGCCGGTCCCGCGGCCCGTCCAGCCGCACGTGCAGGACGCCGGGGCGGTCGCGGAGCACCATCGCACCGGCCCGGCCGAGGACCACTCCCCCGGCCCCGGCGGCGATCTCCGCCAGGACCCGCTCCGTCTGCTCCCGGTAGGTCCGGGCGTCGGGCACCCCCGCCGTCGGGACGACGCCGCCGACCGGGTCGGGCATGGTGCCCAGCGACTCGACCAGGCGCCACAGCCCGCGGACGACGGTCTCGTCGTTGGCCTCCGCCTCCTCGACCGGCACCCCCAGCCGCCCGGCGACCTGGGCGGGTATCGCCCGGTCGTGGAAGGGCAGCCCGAGCCGTCGCGCCACGGCGGGCGCGACCTCCGCACCGGCGGCGCCGTAGGCCGCCGAGATCGTCACGACGCCCACGACGACGCCTCCTCGTCCGGTCCGTCCAGCCGCCTGCCCAGGAAGACCGCGCCGGGCGCGCAGGCGTAGACGCCGTAGCCGGGCACCGGCCGGTATCCCAGGTCCGCGTAGAGCGCCAGGGCCTCCGGCTGCTCCCGGCCGGAGTTCAGGACGACCTCGGGGTGACCCGCGGCCGCCGCGCTCTCCTCGAGCGCCGCGACGACCAGTCGCGCCACGCCGCGACGCCGGAACGCCGGCTCCACGTACACGCGCTTGATCTCCGCCGCGCCGTCCGGCATGGCCCGCCACGCGCCGCACCCGGCCGCCACGCCGTCCACCTCGACCACCAGGAACAGGCCCTGGGGCGGGAGGAACTCGGCGGGCTCGACCACCGCGGCGTCCCGGCCGCCGTACCGCTGCACGTACTCCTGCTGGACCGCCTCGACGAGGTACTGCGCCAGCGGGTCGTCGTAGGGCAGCGACCGCAGGGTCGCCACCGTCCCGTCCCGGAGGACGCCCTCGGAGCGCCCCTCGGCCGACGTGCCCCTGTCAGCTGAAGTGCACATGTCCCGCTCCTTCCGCACCGATCGCCCGGACGACGTCCGCGGCCGGCTCGCCGTCCACCCGCACCCCCGCCGTCCGCCCCTTGCGCACGTGCCCGATGGGCGTCCAGCCCACGGGCAGAGCGTTCCGCGCCGGGAACGTCGCGACCAGTGCGTGGTCCTCGCCCCCGGTGAGCACCCAGGCCAGCGGATCCGTCCCCAGCGCCGAACCGACCTGCTGCAGCGGCCCGGCGGGCTCCAGGCACGCGCGCGCCACGGCCGACCGGTCCAGGTCGACGACCACGCCGCTCGCCGCGGCGACGTGGCCGAGGTCGGCCAGCAATCCGTCGCTCACGTCGCACATGGCGGTGGCTCCCGCCTCGGCCGCACCAGGACCGGCCGCGTAGGGCGGGGTGGGCCGGCGGTGCGCGGCGACCACCGCGATCGGGCTGCTGAAGCCCCGGCGGAGCACGGCGAGCCCGCAGGCCGACCAGCCGAGGCGACCGGCCAGCGCGACGACGTCGCCGGGGCGGGCGCCCGACCGCAGCACCGGCGCGCGGCCGGCCAGGTCGCCCAGCGCGGTCACGGACAGCACCACCGAGTCGCTGTCGGCCGCCGAGGCGACCAGGTCCCCGCCGACGACCGCTGCGCCCAGCGGTGCGCACTCGGCGGCCAGCCCGGCGGCCACGCCCTCCAGCCACGCCGTCTGGGTGGTCGGCGGGCAGGCGAGCCCGACCAGCAGCGCCGTGGCCACGCCGCCCATGGCGGCCACGTCGGCCAGGTTGGCGGCCGCCGCCTTGTGCCCGATGTCCTCGGCCGACGACCAGTCGCGCCGGAAGTGCCGCCCCTCCACGAGGACGTCGGTGGTCGCGATGACCCGCCGGTCGGGCGTCCGGAGGACGGCGGCGTCGTCCCCGGGACCCACCTGGGCGGCGCGCGCCGTACCGGCCTGCGCGAGCACGCGGCCGATCACGCCGAACTCCCCGACCACCTTCACGGTGTCGGCGGGATCGCCGCGCGGGACGAGCGGGCGGGGGCGACTCATCGGTTCCTCTCCGGTGCTGGGGTAGGTTCCCGAACTGACCGCCAGCCGGCGGGGACGACGAACCGGCAGTGTTGCCCGAGGAAAGGTCTCCCGTGGTCCACGCCTACATCCTCATCCAGACCGAAGTCGGCAAGGCCGCCCAGGTGGCCGCGACGATCAGCGAGATCGACGGGGTGACCAAGGCCGAGGATGTCACCGGCCCGTACGACGTCATCGTCCGGGCCGAGGCCGACTCCGTCGACGAGCTCGGCCGCCTGGTCGTGGCGCGCGTGCAGTCCGTCGACGGCATCACCCGCACGCTGACCTGCCCGGTCGTCAACATCTGAGTGCCTGCCGAGGCCACTCCCCTGACCGAGCTCCCTCCCGAGGACGCCGGCGCGCCCGTCCCGCCACCCCAGGACCCGCTGCGGCGCATCGCCCTGATCGCGATCGCCGTGCTGGTCCCCGTCGTGGTGGTCCTGGTGGTGCTGGCGAACGTCCTGGGCGGGACGGAGGACGACGACGGGCAGGGGCCGGCCGCCGTCGACGGCAGCACCCCGGACCAGCGGGAGGACCTCCCCGTGCTGCCGGTCGAGGTGCCGCCGGCTACCCCCGAGGCGGACGCCTCCTGCCCGGCGCTGATGAGCACGCTCCCGCTGGAGCTGGCCGGTGAGCCGTCCCGGCGCGTCGACTCGGACACCCCGTACGCCTACGCGTGGGGCGACCCGTCGACCGTGCTGATCTGCGGGGTCGACCGCCCCGCCGGCTTCGTCGTCGGGACCTCGGCGATCCAGATCAACGGCGTCCAGTGGTACGTCGACACCTCCGACCCCGACGCCACCGTGTGGACGACGGTCGACCGCCCGGTCTACGTGCAGATCACGCTGCCGCCCGAGGTCGACAGCGCGCCGGTGACCGCCCTGACCCCGCAGATCGCGGCGGCGCTGCCGTACCGGCAGCCTGAACCCGGGAGCTGAGCGGCGGCTCACCGCGGGGGGAGCCGCTCGAGCTGCTCGGCCAGGACGGCGCGCACCTCGTCCTCCGCGTCCTCCACGGAGCCGGCCACGGCGGTCACACCCACGCTGAACACGCCGGAGCCGCACCACACGAGCACGGCGGGACCGGTCAGCCGGCCGTCCGGGGCCGGTTCGTCGACCGAGAGCATCCGGCAGCCACCGGGCAGGTCGAGCGGTTCCTCGTCCAGCACGGCGCCGTAGTGCTCGGCGTCGTTGCGGGCGAGGTCGGCGGCGTAGGCGCCGGCCCCCGCGCGGTTCTCGAACTGGTCGACGAAGACGCCGGTCATCGACGTCGGCCCCTCGCCCCAGAACCGCTCCCAGCCGAACCGGTAGCCGTAGTCCCCGAGGACCTCCATCTCGCGCGCGGGGTCGTCGGCGTACGCCGCGACGTCGGCCACGTCCTTGGCGCCCGCGGGCGGGTCCAGCTCCCCGTCGGGCAGCCGGGGCAGCCCGGAGGCCACCTCGGGGACGACCAGCTCGCCGAGCTCCCCGGCCGAGGCGGGGAGCGGGGCGGCGGCGCCGGCCGTCGGGGCGCCGTCGACGGCCCGCGTGCAGCCGGAGAGGGCCAGCAGGCAGGGGACGACGGCCAGCAGGGCGGCTCCCCGGGACGACCGGGGCCGCC
>DASQTE010000125.1:0-14566 GCA_035642035.1 Blastococcus sp. | reverse complement strand
CGTCCTCGTCCTCGAACGGGACGACGGCGACGACGGGACCGAAGATCTCCTCGGTGACCGCCCGGTCGGCCGGGTCGACCGGCGCCAGCACCGTCGGCGGGAACCAGAACCCGGGACCCTCGGGCACGGTGCCGCGGAACGCCACCGGTGCGCCGTCCGGCACGTAGGAAGCGACCCGGTCCCACTGGGTGCGGCTGATCAGCGGGCCCATCTCGGCGGTGTCCAGCGACGGGTCCTCGACCCGCAGGCCGGTGACCGCCGGCTCGAGCAACTCGAGGAAGCGGTCATAGGCCGAGCGCTGCACCAAGATCCGCGACCTCGCGCAGCAGTCCTGGCCGGCGTTGTCGAACACGGCGTACGGCGCGCCCGCCGCGGCCCGTTCGAGATCGGCGTCGGCGAAGACGACGTTGGCGCTCTTGCCGCCGAGCTCGAGGGTCACCCGCTTCACCCGGTCCGCACAGCCGGCCATGACGCCCTTGCCGACCTCGGTGGAGCCGGTGAAGACGATCTTCCGGACGTCCGGGTTCTCGACCAGCCGCTGGCCGACGACCGACCCCTTGCCGGGCAGCACGACGAACACGTCCTCGGGCAGGCCGGCCTCGAGGGCCAGCTCCGCCAGGCGGATGGCGGTCAGCGGCGTGAGCTCCGCCGGCTTCAGCACGACGGTGTTGCCGGCGGCCAGCGCCGGGGCGAAGCCCCACGACGCGATCGGCATCGGGAAGTTCCACGGGACGATGACGCCGACCACGCCGAGCGGTTCGTGGAAGGTGAGGTCGACGCCGCCGGCCACGGGGATCTGCCGGCCGAACAGCCGCTCGGGCGCCGCGCTGTAGTAGGTCAGCACGTCGCGGACGTTCCCGGCCTCCCAGCGGGCGTTGCCGATGGTGTGCCCGGCGTTGCGCACCTCGAGCCGGGCGAGCTCCTCGACGTGGGCGTCGACGACCTCGGCGAACCGGCGCAGCAGCGCCCCGCGATCGGCCGGCGCGACCCGCCGCCACGGGTCGAACGCCCGCCGCGCCCGGGCCACGGCCTCGTCCGTCGCCTCGACGTCCGCGAGGGGCACCGTCGTGACGACCTGCTCCGTCGCGGGATCGACGACGTCGTAGGACGTACCACTCACAACCGCTCGAACCCCCGGAAACGCTCCCAGTCGGTGACCGCCCGCCCGAAGGCCGCCAGCTCGACGGCGGCCATGTTGGCGTAGTGGTCGACCACGTCGTCGCCGAATGTACTGCGGGCGAAGTCGCTGCCCCGCCACAGGTCCAGGGCCTCGGCGAGGCTCGTCGGCACGCGGTCGGCGGCCGGGTCCTCGTAGGCGTTCCCCTCGAACACCGGCTCGAGCTCCAGCTCCTCCTCGATGCCGGCGAGTCCGGCGGCGACGATCGCCGCCGTCGCGAGGTAGGGGTTGACGTCGCCGCCGGGGATGCGGTTCTCCAGCCGCAGCGACGCCCCGTGGCCGACCAGCCGGAACGCGCAGGTGCGGTTGTCGCGCCCCCAGCGCAGAGCCGTCGGCGCGAACGAGCCCTCGACGAACCGCTTGTAGGAGTTGATGTTGGGCGCGAGCAGGAGGGTGAGCTCCCGCATGTACCGGAGCTGCCCGGCCACGAACGCCCGGCCGACGTCCGAGAGCCCGTCGCCGTCGGCCATGACAAGCCCGCCGTCGGTGCCGCGGAAGCTGCAGTGGACGTGGCAGGAGTTGCCCTCGCGGGCGTCGAACTTCGCCATGAAGGTCAGTGCCATGCCCTCCTGGGCGGCGATCTCCTTGGCCCCGTTCTTGTAGATGACGTGGCCGTCGCAGGTCCGGCGTGCCTCGTCGTAGAGGAAGGCGATCTCGTGCTGGCCCAGGTTGCACTCGCCCTTGGCCGACTCGACGACCAGCCCGGCGCGGGTCATGTCGTTGCGGATGCGCCGCAGCAGCGGCTCGATCCGCGCGGTGCCCAGCACGGAGTAGTCGACGTTGTACTGGTTGGCCGGCGTCAGGTCGCGGTAGCCGGCGTCCCAGGCCTCCTCGTAGGTGTTGCGGAAGACGAGGAACTCCAGCTCGGTGCCGACGTACGCGGCCATCCCCGCCTCGGCCAGCCGGTCGGTCTGCCGGGCCAGCACCTGGCGGGGCGAGGCGACCACCGGGCTGCCGTCCTCCCACCGGAGGTCGGCCAGCACCATCGCCGTGCCGGGGTTCCAGGGCACGGGCCGCAGGGTCGAGAGGTCGGGCTGCATCACGAAGTCGCCGTAGCCGCTGGACCACGACGACATCGCGTAGCCCTCGACGGTGTTCATGTCGACGTCGACGGCGAGCAGGTAGTTGCAGCCCTCGGTGGCGTGCTCCAGGACGACGTCCAGGAAGTACCGGGCGTGCAGCCGCTTGCCCTGCAGGCGGCCCTGCATGTCGGTGAACGCGACGAGGACGGTGTCCACCTCACCGTGGTCGACGAGATGACGGAGGTCCTCGACGGTGAGGACGCCGTGCCTGCGCTCGACCACGGCGCTCCCTCCATCGGGCCGCTGACCCGGGTGGAGAGGTCAGTGGGCGGACACTAGGGGCCGCTCGTCGCACCCACAAGCCGCCGCCGGTCGGTGTGACCTGCTCGTTTCCCTTCGGACACGGTCCTGCATCGGCCGGTACGGGGGTGCACCACCCCCTTGACCTGCAGGGGATGAAGCCGCACCCTGACCGGCCACCGAGTCAGCCGAGAGGTCCGGTCCCCAGGGAGACGCGCATGTCCGCACCCCAGCCCCGCGGCGCCTCGGGCGTCACCTACACGCACGCCGCGGAGGGCTACTTCGACAAGCGTGGGTTGACCCGCACGGCCGGCTTCTGGGGACTGTGGGGGTTGGGCGTCGCCGCGGTCATCTCGGGCGACTTCTCCGGCTGGAACTTCGGCATCGGCGGCGCCGGCTGGGGCGGCTTCCTCATCGCCACGGTGATCGTCACGCTGATGTACGTCACGATGATCGCCAGCATCGGGGAGATGTCGGCGGCGCTGCCGCACACCGGCGGCGCGTACTCCTTCGCCCGGTCGGCGATGGGCCCGTGGGGCGGCTTCGTCACCGGACTGGCCGAGACCATCGAGTACGTCGCGACGACGGCGGTGATCGTCTACTTCTCCGCCTCGTACGCCGACAGCATCACCGACGAGCTGTTCGGGTTGTCCATGCCGAGCTGGGTGTGGTGGCTGATCCTCTACGCGATCTTCCTGCTGCTGAACATCGCCGGCGCGGAGGTCTCGTTCCGCTTCGCCGTCGTCGTCGCCGTGCTCTCGCTGGCCGTCATCGCCCTGTTCGCCGTCATGGCGCTGTTCTCCGGCGCCCTCGACTTCGGCAAGCTCTTCGACATCGAGCCGGACGCCGGCAACAGCGACTTCGTGCCGTTCGGCTGGTGGCAGGTCGTGCTCGCCATGCCGTTCGCCATGTGGCTCTACCTCGGCATCGAGGAGCTGCCGCTGGCCGCCGAGGAGTCGCACATGCCGGCCCGCGACATCCCGCGCGCGGGCATGTGGGGCCTGGCCACGCTGATCGTGAGCGGCGGCCTGGTGCTGGTCCTGAACCCCGCCGTCGTCGGCGCCTCGGCGATCGGTGAGGCGGGCGAGCCGCTGCTCGACGGCTTCCGGGCGATCCTGCCCAACAGCGAGGTCGCGGCGATCCTCTCGTTGTTCGCGCTGATCGGCCTGTTCGCCTCGCTGCAGGGGATCATGTACGCCTACGGGCGCAACATCTACTCGCTCAGCCGGGCGGGCTACTACCCGAAGGCGCTGTCGCTCACCGGCGCCCGCAGGACGCCGTGGATCGCGCTCGTGGTCGGTGCGGTCATCGGCATCGTCGCGCTGATCCTGGTCGACACCGGGGGCGAGACGGCCGGCGCGATCGTCCTCAACATCGCCGTCTGGGGAGCCGTCCTGGCCTACCTGCTGCAGATGGTCTCGTTCGTGCTGCTGCGCCGGAAGTTCCCGAACGCCAGCCGGCCGTACCGCAGCCCGTTCGGTGTCGGGGGTGCCGTGTTCGCCGGTGCGATCGCCGCGCTGATCTTCGTCGGCGTCATGCTGAACGAGGACTACCGGCAGGCGATCATCGCGATCGCGGTGATCTACGTCGTCGCGCTCGTCGGCTTCGCGGTCTTCGGCCGGCACCGGCTGGTGCTGTCGCCGGAGGAGGAGTACGCGATGAGCGGCGGGCTGCACGGCGACCCGCAGGCGGAGGGCTACGGGGCCATCGACGTCGAGGACATCGACCCGGAGGCGCGGTCGCGCACCACCTGACCGTCAGCGGGCGGCGGCCACGTGCGCCGCGAACAGGCGGTGGTCCACGCCCTCCTCCGGGTGCCACTGCACGCCCAGGCAGAAGCGCCGGTCGGTCCCCTCGACCGCCTCGACGACGCCGTCCTCGGCCCACGCGGACGGCGTCAGCTCCGGCGCGATCCGGGCGACCGCCTGGTGGTGGTGGCAGGCCACCGGCGCGGTCGCGCCCAGCAGCCGGTGCAGCTCGGTCCCCGGCTCGGTGCGGACGTCCCGGCGGTGGTAGGCGCCCGGGCCGGGGTCGTGCGTCCCGGTGTTCTCGACGTCGGGGAGGTGCTGCACGAGGTCGCCGCCGAGGGCCACGTTGAGCAGCTGCATGCCGCGGCAGATGGCCAGCAGCGGCAGGTCGCGGTCCAGCGCCGCCTGCAGGGCGACCAGCTCGGACTCGTCGCGCTCCGGCCGGACGACGGCGGTGTGCGGCCCGGCCGCCTGGCCGTAGCGGGCCGGGTCGACGTCGGCGCCACCGGCGATGACCAGCCCGTCGAGCCGGCCCACCACCTCGGCGCTGACCGCGCCGGTCGGCAGCAGCACCGGTTCGCCGCCGGCCTCCGCGACGGCGTCCGCGTAGGAGGCCGGGAGCAGCACCGCGGGCACGTGCCACGTGCCCCACTGCGCTTGCTCGCGGTAGGTGCTGATGCCGATCAACGGGCGCATGCCGGCCAGTCTGCCCGCGGACGACCGGTGGCCGGGAGCGCAGGCGTTCTGCGCTCCCGGCCAGCGGTCGTGGGCCGTCACCGGCCGCCCGGTTCCTCCGGGTCCGGCGTCCTGCGGGTGTCGTCGCCGACGTGCCGCTCGACGGAGACCGCCGTGGTGAGCCCGGAGTGCTGGTGGGCCTCCTCGATGTCGTGCGCCGCCTCCTCGAGGACGCTGGGCACCGCCCGGCGGGGGACGAAACGCCGCAGCAGCGGCCACAGCACGATGATCACCACGATGCCGTAGACGACGAGGCTCAGCGGCGTGACCAGCCCGCTGAGCTCGCCGTTGCTGATCTGCAGCGCCTGACGGAGCTTCTCCTCGGCGAAGGGGCCGAGGATCACCCCGATGATCGCCGGCAGGATCGGCAGGCCGTAGCGGCGCATCATGAAGCCGAGCGCGCCGATGGCCAGCAGCAGGAACAGGTCGAAGGTGTTGGCGTTCGCCGCGTAGGCCCCCAGGCTGGAGAAGAACAGGATCCCGGCGTACAGGTACGAGCGGGGGATCCGCAGCAGCTTGGCCCAGAGCGGGGCGAGGGGGAGGTTCAGCGCCAGCAGCACCGTGTTGCCGATGAAGAGGCTGGCGATCAGGCCCCACACCAGCTCGGGCTCGTTGTCGAACAGCTGCGGGCCGGGCTCGATGCCGTAGCTCTGGATGGCGGCGAGCATGACCGCCGCGGTGGCGGTCGTCGGGATGCCCAGGGTGAGCATCGGCACGAGGCCACCCGCGGCCGAGGCGTTGTTCGTCGCCTCCGGGCCGGCGACGCCCTCGATGGCGCCCTTGCCGAAATCCTCGGGGTGCTTGGAGAGCCGCTTCTCGGTGACGTAGGAGAGGAACGTCGGGATCTCCGCGCCGCCGGCCGGGATCGCGCCGAACGGGAAGCCGATGGCGGTGCCGCGCAGCCACGGCTTCCAGGAGCGGCCGAAGTCGCTGCGGCTCATCCGCGGGTTGCCGACCGGGATCACGTCGATCGGCTTGCGGCGCAGGTGGGCCGCCGTCCACAGGGCCTCGCCGACGGCGAACAGGCCGACCGCCACGACGACGACGTCGATGCCGTCGGCGAGCTCGGCGATGCCGAAGGTCAGCCGCTGCTGGCCCGTGGTCCGGTCGATGCCGATGAGACCGATCGTCAGGCCCAGCCCGAGCGCGGCCAGCCCGCGGACGCGGGAGCTGCCGAGGACCGACGTCACCGCGATGAACGCCAGCACCATGATCGCGAAGAAGTCGGCGGGCGAGACCTCCACCGCCAGGTCGGCGACCGACGGGGCCACGAGCGCCAGGAGCAGGGTGGCGATCGTCCCGGCGACGAAGGACCCGATGGCCGCGGTGGCCAGCGCCTGCGCGGCGCGCCCGGCGCGGGCCATCTTGTTGCCCTCGATCGCCGTGACCACCGACGCGCTCTCGCCGGGGGTGTTGAGCAGGATCGAGGTCGTCGAGCCGCCGTACATCCCGCCGTAGTAGATGCCGGCGAACATGATCAGCGCGCTGGTGACGTCCAGCCCGCGGGTGAGCGGCAGGAGCAGGGCGACGGTCATGGCCGGGCCGATGCCGGGCAGCACGCCGATGGCGGTGCCGAGGAGCACACCCACGAAGGCGTAGAGCAGGTTCTCCGGGGTCAGCGCGGTGCCGAACCCCTCGAGCAACGAGGTCAACGCGTCCATCAGAGGATGCCCTTCAGGATGCCGACCGGCAGGATCACGTCGAGGCCGAAGGCGAACAGGTACCAGGAGCCGAAGGACAGGATCAGGGCGATCACCGCGTCCCGGACGTAGTGCCGGCTGCCGAGCGCGAACGCCGATCCCCAGAACAGGATCGCGCCGGAGAAGGGCCAGCCGAGCGGCTCGATGAGCAGGGCGTTGGCGACGAACGCCGCCGCCAGCATGAGCACGGTGCGCCAGTCGCTGCTGCCCGTGAGCTCGACGTCCTCGCCGCCCTCCGGCTCGCCGCGGCCGCCGCGGAACACGTCCAGGGCGAGGAAGACGGAGACGACGACGAGCAGGCCGCCCACGACGATCGGGATGGTGGCCGGGCCGACGGGTCCACGGGCGATCCGGCTCTCCGGCAGGAGCAGCGCCTGGGCGATGACGAGGATGCCGAGGGCCCCGAGGAACAGGGCCACTCCGTACTCGGAGCGGCCCTGCTCCCGGGTGCCGCCGGGGGCGGCAGAACTCATACCAGACCCAGCTCGCTCATCACGGCCTCGACCCGGGCGCTCTCCTCGTCGAGGAAGGAGCTGAAGTCGTCGCCGGTCATGAAGGCGTCGACCCAGCCCTGGTCCTCCAGGGTCGTGGTCCACGCGTCGCTGTCGTGCATCGCGGTGATCGCGTCGACCCACTTCTGGGTGTCCTCGTCGGAGATGCCGGGGGGCGCCACGATGCCGCGCCAGTTGGCGAACACCAGGTCGACGCCCTCGTCGGTAAGGGTCGGGGCGTCGACGCCCTCGACGGCCTCCTCGCTGGTGACGGCCAGGATGCGGACGTCGCCGGCGGCCGCCGACTCGGTCACCTCGCCGACGCCGGTCGCGGCGAACTGGACGTCCCCGCCGAGGATGCCGGCCAGCAGCTCGCCGCCGCCGTCGTAGGCGACGTAGTTGACCGACGCAGGCTCGACGCCGACCTCCTCCGCGAGCAGCATCGGGGTCAGGTGGTCGGGCCCACCGGGGGCGGACGCGCCGCCGACCGGGGTGTTGCCGGGGTCGGCCTTCCACGCGGTGACGAGGTCGTCGATCGACTGGAAGGGCGAGTTCCCGGGGACGACGATCGCCTCGGCCTCCTCGATCAGCCCAGCGATCGGCGTGGTCTGGTCGAGGGTGGCCTCGGACTGGTTGCTGAACTGGGCGCCGACGACGCCGAGCCCCATCTGCATGAGCAGGTCGGCATTGCCGTCCTCGTTCACCAGCCGCTGCAGGCCGACGGTGCCGCCGGCACCCTCGAGGTTGAAGACCTCGATGCCAGTGGCGAGGTCCTCCTCCTCCATGACGCGGGCGACCTCGCGGGCGGTGGTGTCGTAACCGCTGCCCGGCGAGTTCGGGACCATGAACCGCAGCCCGCTGATCGGACCGTCGTCCCCGCCTCCCGAGGCCGATCCGCCCTCCGCGGTCGTGCCGCAGCCGGTCAGCACGAGCCCGGCGGCGAGGGCGCCGACGGTGAGCCTCCGCACGGAAGCAGTGCGCATCTTGTCCTCCTGTATGTCCGGCGGATGACCACCGCGTGACAGGGAACATGGCAACGGGCGTGGCGCGTGTCACCCTTGAGTGCGCATTGAGCTTTGTGGTCCTTGTGTCCACGGTTCCGAGCCGGTGCCGCCCGTGGTGGGCTGTGCCCCCGGCGCGGTCCCGCGCCCGTCCCGACGTCAGGAGATCCCGTGAACCGGCGGCTCTCGCTCGCCGGCCAGCTGCTCGCGCTGCAGGTGGTCATCATCTGCGTCGTGCTGGTCGGCGTCGCGGCCGTCACCGTCGCCCAGTCGACGGAGCGGGCGCAGGAGACCGAGGGGCGCCGGGCGCTGGCGGTCGCCGAGACCCTCGCCAACGCGCGGATCTTCCGGGAGGCCGTCGACGAGGGCGGTGTCGCCTACGTCCGGGTCGCCGCGGAGGGCACCCGCAGCGTCTCCGGGTCCGCCTCGGTCGTGGTGGCGCTCCCCGACCGCACGGTCATCGCCAGCGCGGATCCCGGTCAGCTCGGGGAGCGCTACGACATCGGCGACAGCACGGTCCTGGAGGGGAGGGGCTGGGCCGGCGAGCGGCAGTTCGACGGAAGTCCGGCCGCTGTGGCCATGGTGCCGGTGATGGCCGGACCGCGGCGGGAGGTGGCCGGTTTCGTCGTCGTCACCCGGCGCTACTCGTCGATCCTCGACGGCCTGGCCGCGGCGGCGCCCAACCTGCTCACGTACCTCGGCCTGGCCAGTGCCATCGGCATCGGCGGCTCCCTGCTCGTCGCCCGCAGGGTGAAACGGCAGACCCTCGGCCTCGAGCCGGCCGAGATCACCGGCCTGGTCGAGCACCGCGACGCCATGCTGCACGGCATCCGCGAGGGGGTCGTCGGCCTCGACCTGCGCGGTCGGGTGACCCTGATCAACGACGAGGCGATCCGGCTGCTGCACATCCCCGGGGACGCGCTGGGCCGCACGCTGGCCGAGCTCGGCGTGGGGGAGGAGCTGCTGGACGCCTTCACCTCGGGCGACGTGGAGCGGGACCGCGCCGTGGCCAGCGCCGGGCGGGTGCTCGTGGTGAACCGCCTGCCGATCGCCAGCAAGGGGCGGCCGATCGGCTCGGTGACCACGTTGCGCGACCGCACGGAGCTGCTGGAGCTGCGCCGTGAGCTCGACCTCACGCGGCACGTGACGGACACGCTGCGGGCGCAGGCGCACGAGTTCAGCAACCGCCTGCACACCATCGCCGGGCTGATCGAGATCGGGGAGTCGGAGGAGGCCGTCCGGTTCGTGCACCGGGTCAGCTCCAGCCGGTCGGAGCTCAGCGCCGACGTGACCGCCGCCGTGCTCGACCCGTCGATCGCCGCGCTCCTGATCGCCAAGGCGAGCCAGGCGGCCGAGCTCGGGGTGGACCTCCGGATCGCACCGGACTCGAGCCTGCCGGTGCTGGGCGACGAGCTGAGCACGGACATCGCCACCGTGATCGGCAACCTGGTCGACAACGCGCTGGACGCGGCCTCGGTGGCCAGCCAGCGGTGGGTGGAGGTGTCCCTCGGCCTGGTGGACGGGGAGGTGGAGGTCGTCGTGCGGGACTCCGGCCCCGGCGTCCCGGCCGGGATGGAGCGGGAGGTGTTCCGCCGCGGGGTGTCGACCAAGGATGCGGCGGCCGGCCAGCAGGACTCCGCGGAGCGCGGCATCGGCCTGTCGCTGGTGCACCTGCTCTGCACCCGGCGGGGCGGTGACGTGACGGCGTCGACCGCGGGCGTGTCCACCTTCACCGCCCGGGTCCCGGCCGATCCCGCGCTGGTGGCGTCGTGATCGGCGTCCTGATCGTCGACGACGACTTCATGGTGGCAAAGGTCCACTCGGCCTTCGTCGCCGCGCTCGACGGGTTCGAGGTGGTCGGCACCGCGGCGACCGGCGCGCAGGCACTGGCCGAGGTCGGGCGGCTGCGGCCGGACCTCGTGCTCCTGGACGTCTACCTGCCGGACATGACCGGGCTGGAGGTGCTGCGCCGGCTCCGCGCGGGCGGGTCGTCGGTGGACGTGGTCGTGATCAGCGCGGCCCGCGACGTCGAGAGCATCCGCAGCGCGCTGCACGGCGGGGTCCTGCACTACCTGGTGAAGCCCTTCGACCGGCAGACGTTCGAGAACCGGCTCCGCGACTACGCGGCGATGCGCGGCGAGCTCGCCGAACTGGACGTCGCGGGCCAGGGCGACGTGGACCGGATGTTCGGGAGCGGGCGCAGGGGGGCCACCGTCCGGACGGTCACCCCGAAGGGGATCACCCCCGAGACGCTGGAACTGGTCCGGCAGGCCCTCGTCGCCGCAGGGGACCTGGGCCTGTCGGCGTCGGAGTGCAGCGAGCGGACCGGGCTCGCCCGGGTCAGCGCCCGCCGGTACCTGGAGCAGCTGGTCGCCGAGCAGCAGGCCGACGTGCGTCAGCGCTACGGGACGGCGGGCCGCCCCGAGCGCCGCTTCACCCTGCGGGCCGCCGGTCCGCGCGGCTGAGGGACCGCTGACGCAAGGACCGAAACGACCGTTAGCTCCGCAATGCTGACGTCGTCGGCGCGGGCCGTGATGCTGCCGCCATGACGATCGTCGTGGGCTACGTCCCCACCCCTGAGGGCGAGGCGGCCCTGACCGCCGCGATCAGCGAGGCGCGGCTGCGCGAGGAGCCGCTGCACATCGTCAACACGTCGAGGGGTGACTCCCTGGTCGACAGCCGGTTCGCCTCCGGCGACGCGCTGGCCGGCGTCCGGAGCCGGCTGGACGAGTCCGGGGTGGTGTACGAGGTCGACCAGCACGTCGGGAACCACGAGGCCTCCGACGAGCTCGTGGACATCGCCGACCGGCTCCGGGCGAGCCTGATCGTCATCGGTCTCCGCCGCCGCTCGCCCACCGGCAAGCTGCTCACCGGCAGCCAGGCGCAGCGCATCCTGCTCGACGCGAACTGCCCCGTGCTGGCGGTCAAGGCCGCCACCTGACGTCGGTTCAGCCGAGGAGGTCGAGACCCTCGCCGGGCGCGTGGGCGAGGTTGCGGAAGATCGTCCGCAGGCTCTTCGCCAGGTGGTCGGCGATGGCGTCGGCCGCCCCGTCGGCGTCCCCGGCCAGCAGGGCGTCGCACATGCGCAGGTGCTCCGCCACCGACACCTCCACGCGCTGCGGGTCGACGTGGGAGAGGTTGCGGAGGCGGGCCGTGTGCGGCCGCAGCTCGGCGATCGTGCGGCGTAAATGCTCGTTGCGGGTCGCGCCGATGATCGCCCAGTCGAACCGGTCGGCCGCGTCGTAGAACGCCCGCGACCGGGCGTGCGACGGAGCCCGGCGCTGGAGTCGGCCGAACTCGGTGCGCAGGGCGGTGAACTCCCGCCGGAGCGCGGGGTCGGCCGTGGCTGCCTCGGTCGCCTGCCGGACCGCGGCCGGCTCCAGCAGCAGGCGGAAGTCGAACAGGTCGCGGACGCTCTGCAGGGAGACGCGCGAGACCCGGGCACCCTGCCGGGGGACGAGGTCCACCAGCCCCTCGGCAGCGAGCCGCCGCAGCGCCTCGCGGACAGGGGTGCGGGACGCGCCGGTGCGCTCGACCAGGGAGAGCTCCGACAGCGGCGTCCCGGGAGCCAGCTCGCCGAGCTCGATCTCCTCCTTGAGCCGGCGGTGGACGACGTCGGCCTTGCTGAGCTCGCTCCCGGCGCTCTCGGGGACGGCGGTCATCGGACCTCCTCCACCGGGAACGGCACACCGGTCTGCGCGGCGAGCTCCCGTAGATCGGTCAGAGACTGCTCGGCCAGGACGACCCCTCCGGCTGCCACGTTGGCCGCCTCCGCCCGGTCCTCCACCTCGCCGGGGTAGAAGACCTCGTCGAAGCCCTGGGCGAGGGGGACCGTCTTCACCTCGTCGATCAGCTGCCGCACCCGCGACTCGTACCCGGCGCGGTTCCCGAAGGCGTCGGGGTCGAGGGCGAGGAAGAGATGCCCGGCACCGCTGGGGCGATCGGCCTCGTAGGGCCCGTGCACCCCGGTGCCCACGGCACTGCCGGTCAGGGCGCCGGAGAGCACGTCCACGAGGAACGTGATCGCGTAGCCCTTGTGGCCGGCCATCGGGAGGACGACGCCGAGCACGCCCTCCGCCGGGTCCGTCGTCGGCGCCCCGTCCGCGCTGAGCGCCCAGGTCTCCGGGATCGACTCGCCGCGGTTCTTGGCCAGGTAGATCTTGCCCCGCGCCACCGCGGTGTTGGCGATGTCGACCGCGACCACCCGGCCGTCGGGGCCCGGGGCGGCGATGGACCACGGGTTGGTGCCGAGGCGCTTCTCCCGGCCGCCCCAGGGGGCCATCGCCGGACTGGCGTTGGTGGTCAGCACGGAGACGAACCCGTCGAGGGCCGCCCGGCGGGTGAAGTACATGGCCGTGCCGAAGTGGTTCGAGTTGCGCACGCCGACGACCCCGACCCCGTGGGTGCGGGCGCGGTCGACCGCGAGCCGCCGGGCCCGCTCGGTGAGCACCTGCCCGATGCCGTCGCGGCCGTCGAGGAGCACCAGCGGTCCGGTGTCGGACAGCACGACGGGGTCGGTGACCGCTCGCATCGCCCCGGAACGGAGGCGGGCGGCGTACCAGGGCAGCCGCAGGAACCCGTGCGACTGGTGCCCCCACAGGTCGGCCTGGACGAGGCTGTCGGCGACGAGCGCGCCGTCCTCGTCGGGGACGCCGAGAGCGGCGAGCGCCCGCGTCCCGAAGTCCCGGAGCATCCCGGGCGTGATCCGGGTCCCCGACTCTTGCGCCGCGCTGTGTGCCATGATGTATACAGTAGCGCATACACCGACAGGCCGTTAGAGGAGATCGCCGATGTTCAGCCTGGTGGTCCAGATGAGCGTGCGCCCCGGGCGCCGCGAGGAGTTCCTCGCCGGCATGGCCGCGAACGCGGCGGCGTCCGTGCGCGACGAGCCGGGGTGCCTGCGCTTCGACGTCTGCTCCGTGGCCGGCGACGAGCACCGCTTCCTGCTCTACGAGCTGTACCGCGACGCCGAGGCGTTCGCGGCGCACAAGGAGACCCCGCACTTCGCCGAGTGGCGGACCGTCGCCGCGACGGTGCTCGAGAGCCAGGTCAACACGTCCGGCGAACTGCTGTACACCCACACCTCCGAGGAGTCCGCGTGAGCACCGAACCCGCCCAGCCCGCCCCGCCGTCGATGGTCCTGCGCCCGGACGAGATCGAGCGCTTCGACCGCGGCAACGGCGTCGTCACCATCCCGTTCGTGGGGAAGTGGAACACCGCGGTCAACCGGGTGACCACCGGCATGACGGTGTTCTCCCCCGGGACCGGCATCCCGCTGCACTCGCACAACGTGGAGGAGACGGTCCTCGTCTTCGAGGGCGAGGCGACGGCGGTCGTCGGCGACGACGAGTTCGATCTCGTCGCCGGCCAGGCGACCTGGGTCCCGGCCGGCGTCCCGCACTGCTTCCGCAACCGCGGCGAGGTCTCCATGACCATCTACTGGGTCTACGGCGGCCGGGACGTCACCCGCACCGTCACCGCCACCGGCGAGACGTTCGAGCACCTGTCGGACAAGGACCGGGGAGCGACGCCCGCATGAGCGCCGTCGTCACGGTCAACCCGGCGACGGGGGAGCGGCTCGCCGAGTACCCCGTCCTCTCCGACGCCGACGTCGACGCCGCTCTCGACCGGGCGGCCGCCGCGCAGACCGGGTGGGCCGCGCTGTCCTACGACCACCGCGCCGAGGTCCTGCGCCGGGCGGCCGGGATCCTGCGGGCCGAGGTCGAGGACCTCGCCCTCCTGGTCACCCGGGAGATGGGCAAGCCGCTCGCCGAGTCCCGCGCCGAGGTGGAGAAGTGCGCCACGGCGTGCGACTACTACGCCGACCACGCTGCCGGGTTCCTGGCCGACGAGCCGGTCGGCACCTCCGCGGACCGGAGCTGGATCGGCTACGAGCCGGTCGGCGTGGTCCTGGCCGTCATGCCGTGGAACTTCCCGCTGTGGCAGGTGCTCCGGTTCGCCGCTCCGGCGCTCATGGCCGGCAACGCCGCACTCCTCAAGCACTCGCCGAACACCACCGGGTGCGCCCTGGCGGTGGAGCGGGTCCTGGCCGACGCCGGTGCGCCCGCCGGGCTGTTCGCCGCGCTGGTGGTCGACGAGCCCGATGTCCCGGCCGTCACCCGCCGGCTGATCGACGACCCGCGCGTCGGCGCGGTCACCATCACCGGCAGCGAGCGGGCCGGGCGAGCCGTCGGCTCCGCCGCGGGCGACGCCATCAAGAAGTCGGTGCTCGAGCTGGGCGGGTCCGACCCGTTCGTCGTCCTCTCCGACGCCGACCTGCCGCGCGTAGCGCGCATGGCCGCCCGGGGACGGTTCCTCAACGCCGGGCAGAGCTGCATCTCGCCGAAGCGCCTCGTGGTCGACGCGTCCGTCGCCGGGGAGTTCACCCGGCT
>DASQTE010000124.1:0-11949 GCA_035642035.1 Blastococcus sp. | reverse complement strand
CTGGTGAACCCGAACAACGTGGTGGGCGCCGTGGTGGGTGCCGCGGTCGTCTTCTTCTTCTCCGGCCTGGCGATCAGCGCCGTGTCCCGTGCTGCCGGGCGGGTGGTCTTCGAGGTCCGGGAGCAGTTCCGGACCCGGCCCGGGATCATGGACTACAGCGAGCGCCCCGACTACAGCGCCGTCGTGGACATCTGCACGAAGGACTCGCTGCGCGAGCTGGCCACCCCTGGCCTGCTCGCCGTCCTCGCGCCCGTCGCGGTCGGCTTCGGCCTGGGCATCGGCCCGCTGGCGGCCTACCTGGTCGGGGCGATCGCGGCAGGCACCCTGATGGCTGTCTTCCTCGCGAACTCGGGCGGCGCCTGGGACAACGCGAAGAAGATGGTCGAGGACGGCGCCTACGGCGGGAAGGGCAGCGAGGCGCACGCGGCGACCGTCATCGGCGACACCGTGGGCGACCCGTTCAAGGACACCGCCGGCCCGGCGATCAACCCGCTGATCAAGGTGATGAACCTCGTCGCCCTGATCATCGCCCCCGCCATCGTCGGCCTCTCGGTCGGCGAGGACGCCAACACCACCCTGCGCGTGCTCATCGCCCTCGGCGCCGTCGCGGTGATCGTCGTCTCCGTGGTGATCTCCAAGCGCCGGTCGATCGTCGTCGGCGGCGCCCCGAGCGCCACGGCCGACGGAAAGCTCACGACGGCGGCTCCCTGATCCACCGGGGGATCCTCCGGCCGGGACCACCCGGCCGGAGGATCCCCGCACGAGGTGTGGAGAGGGCACCTCGCTGTGGACGCCGACGCACGCGGCCGGCCGGCTGCTCCTAGCGTCCGTCGTCCACCGCCCGGCCCGGGCGCCGGACGCACGGAGCCCGCATGACATCGCCGAGTCCCGCCGACCTCGTTCTCGTCCGTCCGGAGGCCCTCACGGCCCTGGCCGGCGAGCTCACCGGCCTGGCGACGGACCTCCTCGACGACGCCGACCGCTGCCGTGCCGCGGCCGGCTCCCTCTCGACCGCCCTCGACGGCGAGGAGGGCTGGAGCGCGGGAGCCGCCGGCACCGCGTGGGCGGAGCTCGGGGAGGTGCTCGCCCGACGGACCGCCGCCCTGGCCCAGACCGTGGACGGCGCGGTGCGGTCCTACCTCGACGCGGACGCCCGGCGGGCCGGGTGGATCGAGCGGCGCCGGGAGACGCCCCGATGACCGGCCCGGTCACTGCGCGGCTGCGGGCCGCCGCCGCGTGGGACGTGCCACGCCTGCGCGGGGCCGTGGCCGCGCTGGGCGCCGTCGCGGAGCGGCTGCCTACCTGGCGGGCACGGCTGGAGGGCATCGCGCGCGCCCTCGACTCGGGGGAGGTGTGGGCGGGCCCGGCGGCCGTCAGCGCGGCCGGCGCCGTGCGCGAGGTGTCGGTCGTGACGTGGGCCGTGGAGCGGTCCCTCGGCTCCTCGCTGACGGCCTTCGACCGGCTGGCGGCCGAGGCGGCCCCGGCGCAGGAACTGGCCCGCGAGGCGCTCGGCCGCTCGGACGAGGTCCCCGGCGGGCTCCCCGCCGCCCTGGCCGGCAGGGGCCGGCTCGCCGAGGCGGTGGGCGCACTGGTGCCCGGGACCGAGCTCTCCCCGGCGGCCTCGGCGGCCGTGGTCGCGGCGGAGGCGGCCCTCCGCCACGCGGCGGCCGTGGGGTCGGCCGCCGAGGACGCCGGCGCGGCCCTGACCGGCGTCGGGGTGCACGACGCGACCGCCCCGACCGACTTCCCGGCCCCCGCGTCGTGGGTCCCGACGGCGGAGCCGGTGTGCGTGACGGCCGGTCCGCCCGGTCCGCCCGAAGCTGTGGCGCTCTGGTGGGCGGCGCTGCCCCTGCCGGCCCAGCTGGCCGCGCTGCGGGCCGACCCGGCCGGCCTCGGCGGTCGCGACGGCCTCCCCGCCTGGGCCCGCGACGTGGCCAACCGGCAGATGCTGGCCGCCGCGCTCGGCGCCCCGCCGGACGAGCGCACGGCCGCCACGGCCCGCGTCGTGGCCCGGCGGATCGAGCTCGAGGAGGCGGCCGGCCGGGAGGTGCAGGTCCACCTCCTCGACCTGGCCGCCGACCGCGTCGTCCTGGGCCTCGGGGACCTCGACACCGCCGACGCGGTGGCCGTGCTGGTGCCGGGCATCCACAACACCCCGGCCGACGACCTCGGCGCCCTCGTCGGCGACGCCCGGGACGTGGACCGTGCCGCCCGGCTCGCGGCGTCCGGGATCACCGTCGCGACGGCGGTCTGGCTGGGGTACGACAGCCCGACCCACCCCGGTCAGATCCTCACCCGCCGCAGCGCCGTCGAGGGCGGCCGCGAGCTGGCCGACTCGCTCGCCGGGATGCGCGCCGGACGCCGGGCGGTGGCCGCACCGGACGCGCGCACCACCGTGCTGGCGCACAGCTACGGGACGGTCGTGGTGGACGAGGCGGCGGACGTGCCCGGAGTGCTCGACGCGGACGCCGTGGTCCTCCTGGGCAGTCCGGGGATGGAGGAGGACGCCGCGGCTCTCGAGGTCCCGGAGGTCCACGACGCCGCCGCCGCAGGCGACCTGGTGGTCGCCTCCCGGTGGTTCGGGACGTGGACCGGCGCCGCCGCCTTCCACTCCTCCGAGCTGCCCGTCGCACCGGACGCCGGGCACTCCGACTACTACGACCCCGAGGGGCCGACGCTGCCCGCCGTCGGGGAGGTGGTGGCCGGTGTGCGCCGCCCGGGTTGAGGGTTCCGGAAGAGCGTCCGGGCGTGGCGGGGAACACCTGACCGCCGCCGGCGTTTGTCCGGGTGACGGCACGCCCGCGGTGGGTCGCCCCCGGCGCTGTGTCCGGTGCGTGGCTTACCGTGGCCCGCCGAGGGGGCGTTTCCGCGGCGGCGCCCGCCGGAGTCGGGGGGGTCCGCCCGCCCACGGGCCGACGAACCAGGCACCGTCCCGGACGACCAGCACGCGACACGCAGCACCACCGCAGTTCCACCGACAGGAGCACCGTGCCCACGAGGACCAGCGAGACCGGAAGCGAGAGCACCCCCGCGACCGACGGCGGGAAGAAGGCACCCGCTCGCCGGCGCGCGGCCGCGCCCGGAGGCAAGCCGCTGGTCATCGTGGAGTCGCCGACGAAGGCGAACAAGATCGCCGGGTACCTGGGCAGCGGCTACGTCGTCGAGGCCAGCGTCGGGCACATCCGCGACCTGCCCCGCAACGCCGCCGACGTGCCCGCCGAGCACAAGGGCGCCTCCTGGGCGCGCCTCGGCGTCGACGTCGACAACTCCTTCGAGCCGCTCTACGTGGTCAGCCCCGACCGGAAGCAGCAGGTCAGCCGGCTGAAGCAGCTGATGAAGGACGCCAGCGAGGTCTACCTCGCGACAGACGAGGACCGCGAGGGCGAGGCGATCGCCTGGCACCTGGTGGACACCCTCAAGCCCCGCGTCCCGGTGCACCGGATGGTCTTCCACGAGATCACCCCCGAGGCGATCGCCCGCGCCGTGGCCAGCCCGCGCGAGCTCGACACCGCCCTGGTCGACGCCCAGGAGACCCGCCGGATCCTCGACCGCCTCTACGGCTACGAGGTCTCCCCGGTGCTCTGGAAGAAGGTGCTGCCCAAGCTGTCGGCCGGCCGGGTGCAGTCGGTCGCCACCCGCATCGTCGTGGAGCGCGAACGGGAGCGGATGGCCTTCCACGCCGCCGACTACTGGTCGCTCGAGGGCACCTTCGCCGTCCCCCGGCCCGCCGCCGCCACGGACGAGGGCGAGCCGACGACGGTCCGCGCCAAGCTGGTCAGCGTCGACGACAGCCGGGTGGCCACCGGCCGCGACTTCGACCCCGCCACCGGCCGGGTCAGCGGCGACGTCGTGCACCTCGACGAGGCCGGGGCCCGCGGTCTCGCCGCACGCCTCGAGGGCCGCCAGATGACGGTCGGCCGGGTGGACGAGAAGCCGTACCGCCGTCGCCCCTACGCTCCCTTCACCACCTCGACCCTGCAGATGGACGCCGGCCGCAAGCTCGGCTGGTCCTCCGCGCAGACGATGCGGGTGGCGCAGCGGCTGTACGAGAACGGCCACATCACCTACATGCGTACCGACTCGACCAACCTGTCGCAGGAGGCGATCAACGCCGCCCGGCAGCAGGCGCGCGAGCTGTACGGCGACGCCTACGTCCCGGCCGAGGCCCGCCGCTACAAGAGCAAGGCCAAGGGCGCGCAGGAGGCGCACGAGGCGATCCGCCCCGCTGGTGACAACTTCCGCACGCCCGGCCAGCTGGCGCCGCAGCTCGCCCGCGACGAGTTCCGCCTCTACGAGCTGATCTGGCAGCGCACCGTGGCCTCGCAGATGGCCGACGCCGTCGGCCAGACGGTCAGCATCCGGCTGGCCGGGCGCAGCGCCACCGACGAGGCCGTCGAGTTCACCGCCAGCGGCCGCACCATCACCTTCCCGGGCTTCCTCAAGGCCTACGTGGAGTCGCGGGACGAGGGCCCGGCGACCGGGGACGACGACAACGGCAGCGACGACGCCGAGCGCCGCCTGCCCCGCCTGGAGCGGGGGCAGAAGCTCGACACCCGGGAGCTCGACGCCAAGGGCCACACCACCAGCCCGCCGGCGCGGTACACCGAGCCGAGCCTGGTCGCCCGGCTCGAGGAGCTGGGCATCGGACGCCCGTCGACCTTCGCGTCGATCATGCAGACCATCCAGGACCGCGGGTACGTGTGGAAGAAGGGCAACTCCCTGGTGCCCTCGTTCATCGCGTTCGCCGTGGTGAACCTGCTCGAGCAGCACTTCGCCCAGCTCGTCGACTACCAGTTCACCGCCTCGCTGGAGGAGGAGCTGGACCAGATCGCCGACGGCAACCTGCAGCGGGTCGACTGGCTGACCGAGTTCTACTTCGGCGGCGGGGGCCGTGGCGACGGCGGCATAGCGGAGTCCGGTGGGCTCAAGCAGATCGTCGGCCAGCGGCTCGAGGAGATCGACGCCCGCGGGGTCAACTCCATCCCGCTGCGCGCCACCGGCCCCGACGGCTCGCCGGTGATCGCCCGGGTCGGCCGCTACGGCCCGTACCTGCAGGCCGGCGGCGAGGAGGGGGCGCGGGTCAGCATCCCCGAGGACCTCGCGCCCGACGAGCTCACGAACGAGAAGGTGCAGGAGCTCCTCGAGGCGCCCTCGGGCGACCGCGAGCTCGGCACCGACCCGGAGTCGGGGCACCCCGTCGTCGTGAAGGCCGGCCGCTACGGCCCGTACGTGACGACCGTCGTCCCCGAGGGGAGCAAGGACGCGCCCCGGACGGCGAGCCTCTTCGCCTCGATGTCGCCGGAGACCCTCACGCTCGACGAGGCGCTGAGGCTCCTCACCCTGCCGCGCACCGTCGGGGCGGCGCCGGACGGCGAGGAGATCCAGGCGCTCAACGGCCGCTACGGGCCGTACATCAAGAAAGGCACCGACTCCCGCTCGCTGGAGGGGGAGGACAAGCTCTTCACGGTCACGCTCGACGAGGCGCTGGCGATCTTCGCGCAGCCGAAGCAGCGTGGCCGCGCCGCCGCGAAGGCCCCGCTCAAGGAGCTGGGCGCCGACCCGGTCACGCAGGGCCAGGTCACCGTGCGCGAGGGCCGGTTCGGTCCGTACGTCACCGACGGTGAGACCAACGCCAGCCTGCGCAAGGGCGACGACGTCGAGACGATCACCATCGAGCGGGCGGCCGAGCTGCTGGCCGACCGCCGGGCGCGCGGTCCGGTGACCAAGAAGAAGGCCGCCAAGAAGACCGCCGCGAAGAAGACGGCGGCCAAGAAGACCCCCGCCAAGAAGACCGCCGCCAAGAAGACCGCGGCGAAGAAGGCCGCCACCCCGGTCGCCGCGGGCTGATGAAGGACCCCGTCCCTCTCACCCCTCGCACGCTCGGGGCGAGCCTCCGGACGGGGCCGACAGACGGCCGCCCTCCGCGGTCGCGCGGGCGCTCGTTCGGGGCGGTCGCGGCCGGCTACGCGGCGCTGCGCCCGACCTACCCGGCCGAGGCGGTCGCCTTCCTGCTCGGCGACGGCGGGCCGCGGCGCGTGCTGGACCTCGGCGCGGGCACCGGCCTGCTCACCGAGGTCCTCCAGGGCATCGGGCACGACGTCCGGGCGGTCGACCCCTCCCCGGAGATGCTGGCGGAGCTCACCGCTCGCCTGCCGGGGGTCGGCGCGGCCGTGGGCACCGCAGAGGCGATCCCGTGGCCGACGCCTCCGTTGACGTCGTCGTCGCCGCTCAGGCGGCCCACTGGTTCGACCCCGCTCCGGCCGCCCGCGAGATCCGGCGGGTGCTGCGCCCCGACGGCGTCCTCGGCCTGATCTGGAACACCCGGGACGCCCGCGTGCCGTGGGTCGCCGCACTCGAGGCCCTGCTCGTCGACGAGGCACGCGGGCACGAGGCCGACCAGGGCGTCGTCGACGCCCTGGCGCGCGAGCTCGACGCCGACGTCGCGACGGCCGGGGCGGGGATCGTGCAGCGGCTGGCGCCCGAGGAGGTCGTCGGAGGCATCGCCACCCGCAGCTACGTGGCGGTCATGGACGCGGTCCGCCGCGAGGAGTTCCTCTCCGCGGTGCGACGGCTGCTGGCCGAGCATCCCGACACCCGCGGACGCCTGGAGATCGAGCTGCCCTACGTGACCCGCGCCTACCGGCTCACGCCTCGTTGAGCGGGCGGTTCGCCACTGCGAACACGCGGCGGAACGGCAGCACCGTCGTGCCGTCGGGGCGGCGGGGATAGGCGTCCTGCAGTGCCGCGGCGTACTCGGCGGTGAACCGCGCCGCGTCGTCCTCGGGCAGGAGCGCCAGCACCGGCCGCAGCACCGTGCTGCGCACCCAGCCGAGGACGGGGTCCTCGCCGCGGAGCACGTGCAGGTAGGTGGTCTCCCACGCGTCGCACGCCAGCCCGGCCGCGGTCAGGACGTCGAGGTAGCCGACGGGCTCCAGGACGGCGTCCGGCGCAGGAGCCGCGTCCGCCAGCCGATCGGCCCAGCGCGGCGACCGGCAGAGTTCAGCCAGCAGCGCGTGCGTGGGCGCCCGGAAGTTGCCCGGCACCTGCACGGCGAGCCAGCCGCCGGGCCGCAGCCAGCCGGCCCAGCGGGGGAGCAGGCGCTCGTGGCCGGGCACCCAGTGCAGGACGGCGTTGCTGACCAGCACGTCGACCCGGGCGGGCGGTGCCCACTCGCGGACGTCGCCCTGCTCGAAGGCGACGCGCCCCGGCGTCGCGGCGGCCGCCGCGGCGGCGAGCATCTCGGGGGAGGAGTCGACCCCGGTCACCCGCGCCCCGGGCCAGCGGCGCGCCAGCGACGCCGTCAGGCTGCCCTCGCCGCAGCCGAGGTCCACCACCGTCGCCGGGGCCTCCGCGGCGATCCGCGCCACCAGGTCGGCGAACGGCCGCGCCCGTTCGCCGGCGAAGCGCAGGTAGCCGATCGGGTCCCACGCGGCGGGCGCGGAGCCGCGCGCCGTCGCGTCGTCCGCCGTCTGCCCGGGATCTGCCACCGGTTCCGACCCTAGTTCCCCGGCCGACACCTCGCGGCGCCGCAGAGCCCATCTCTCAAGCCTTCCGGGCGGAAAGACGCCGGAATCGTCCGCAGCCACCGGTAACGTGACCCTCCCCAGGGACCGCTCGCGCACCCCTCCTCCGACCCCGGGAGCACCGATTCCGTCCGACCCGACGCCCCCGGCGCCGCCGCCCGACGAGGCGCGGCCGGTCGAGGGGACGACCGTGCCGGCCGACGGCCTGCCCGCTGCAGGCACGCCGGTGCCGCGCGACGCCGCGGTGCCGTTGACGGAGCTCGACAAGTCCGCCTCGCGCGCGGACCCCCTCGGTGAGCGGCAGACCGCCGAGGGCGGCCGCGCGGACGGGGCCAGCGGGGTGGGCCTGGTGGCCAAGCTGCGCGCCGTCCTGCGGGTCCGGGACTTCCGCAAGCTGTGGCTGTCGATGTCGCTGTCGAGCTTCGGGGACTGGCTCGGCCTGCTGGCGATCACCGCCACCGCGACCTCGCTGGTCGACGGGTTCGCAGCCGCCAACTTCGCCCTCGGCGGCGTCCTGCTGTTCCGCCTGCTCCCGGCGATCGTGCTGGGCCCGCTGGCCGGGGCGTTCGCCGACCGGTTCGACCGCCGCAAGACGATGGTGATCACCGACATCATCCGGTTCGGGCTCTTCGCCTCCATCCCGATCGTCGACAACCTCGTCTGGCTCTTCGTCGCGCAGTTCCTGATCGAGGCCTTCAGCCTGTTCTGGATCCCGGCCAAGGACGCCGCCGTCCCCAACATGCTGCGCAAGGACCAGCTCGAGGCCGCCAACCAGCTGTCGCTGGTCACCACGTACGGGCTGACCCCGGTCATCGCCGCGATCGTGTTCGCGGTGCTCAACAGCCTCGGCGGGCGGGTGAGCGACGCGATCCCCGGCACCGATCAGGTGGACCTGGCGCTGTACCTCAACGCGCTCACCTTCCTGGTCGCCGCCGTGGTCATCTGGAACCTCCCGTCGATCAGCGGCAAGCGCGCGGCGGGCCCGACGGGGGAGCAGGAGAGCTTCCTCGGGTCGCTCAAGCACGGCTTCTCCTTCGCCGGCCACACGCCGCTGGTCCGCGGCCTGGTCATCGGCATCACCGGCGCCATGGCCGCGGCCGGCGTGATCATCGCGACGGGGCAGGCCTTCGCCAACGCCCTCGGAGGCGGCCAGGCCGCCTACGGGCTGCTCTTCGGCGCGGTGTTCGTGGGGCTCGGGGTGGGCATCGCCTTCGGCCCGAGCATCGCCCGGGACCTCGCCCGCGAGCGCATCTTCGGCCTCGCCGTCGCGGTCGCCGGGGTGATGGTGCTGCTGATGTCGTGGACGTTCACGCTCTGGATCGCCCTGCTGCTCGTGGTCTTCATGGGCTTCTTCGCCGGCATCGCCTACCTCGCCGGCTTCACCCTGCTCGGCACGGAGGTCGCCGACGAGATCCGCGGCCGCACGTTCGCGATCGTGCAGTCCCTGGTCCGGGCCGCGCTGATCCTGTCGCTGGCGGTCGTGCCCTTCTGCGTCGGCCTGATCGGCCGGCACGAGATCACCCTGGGCGTCTTCACGGTGCCCATCACGGGCGAGCGGATCATGCTCTTCGTCGCCGGCCTGCTGGCTCTGGGCGTCGGGATCCTCGCCTACCGCAACATGGACGACGGCCGGCCCGTCCCGCTGCTGGCCGACGTGGTCACCGCGCTCCGCCGCGACACCACCGCACGGCGGCGGCTGGCCGGCGGTGGCGTCCTCATCGCCTTCGAGGGCGGCGAGGGGGCCGGGAAGTCCACCCAGGTGCGCCGGCTGCAGGAGTGGCTCACCAACGAGGGGCTGGTCGCCCGGACCACCTTCGAGCCCGGCGCGACGCCGTCCGGCGCCGGCATCCGCGCGATCGTGCTGGACCGGGCGCACGTGGGCATCGCCTCGCGGTCGGAGGCGCTGCTCTACGCCGCCGACCGCGCCCAGCACGTCCACGACGTCCTCCGGCCGGCCCTGGACGCCGGCGAGGTGGTCATCACCGACCGGTTCGTCGACAGCTCCCTGGCCTACCAGGGCGCCGGCCGCACCATCCCGCTGGACGACGTCCGCATGCTGTCGCGCTGGGCCACCGAGGGGCTGCAGCCCGACCTCACGATCCTGCTGGACCTCCCGCCCGAGGTGGGCCTGGCCCGGGCGCGGGGCCGTGCTGTCGCTGACCGGCTCGAGTCGGAGTCCCTGGACTTCCACCAGCGGGTGCGGCAGACGTTCCGCGCGCTGGCCGAGGCCGATCCCGACCGCTACCTGGTGCTCGACGCCCAGCAGTCGCCCGACCAGGTCGCCGCCGCGATCCGCGTGCGGGTCGCCCAGCTGCTCTCCGGGCTGCCCCTGCAGCAGCTCGCCCAGCAGGACCTCCCGGTCGCGCGCGCCAACGGGTCGACCGTGGCGCACGAGGACCTCAGCCCCACCGGGCCGCACCGTCCGCACGCCCAGACCGGCTCGACCCCGCACCTGCACCCATGAGCGCGCCCCAGGGGGTCTGGTCGCAGGTCATCGGCCAGGAGACGGTGGTGGCGGAGCTGCGCGCCGCCGTGGCCGACCCGGCGGCCATGACGCACGCCTGGCTCTTCACCGGCCCGCCCGGGTCGGGCCGGTCGGTGGCCGCGCGGGCGTTCGCCGCCGCGCTCCAGTGCCCCGACGGCGGGGACGGCACCTGCCACGCCTGCCGCACCGTGCTCGCCGGCACGCACGCCGACGTGAAGGTGATCGTGCCCGACGGGCTCTCGATCGGCGTGCTCGAGGCCCGCGAGCTGGTGCGCGTGGCCGGCCGCTCCCCGTCCCAGGGCCGCTGGCAGATGATCATCGTCGAGGACGCCGATCGGATGAGCGAGGCCGCCGCGAACGCCGTTCTCAAGATGATCGAGGAGCCACCGCCCCGGACCGTCGTCATGCTGTGCGCGCCGAGCCTGCACCCCGACGACGTCCCGGTGACCATCCGCTCCCGCTGCCGGGTCGTCGCGCTGCGCACCCCGCCGGTCGCCGCCATCGCCGACGTGCTGGTCAGCAGGGACGGCGTCGACCCGGCGCTGGCCGCCTGGTCGGCCGCGGCCTCCGGTGGCCACGTGGGCCGGGCCCGCCGGCTGGCCCGCGACGAGGACGCGCGCCTGGCCCGCAAGGCGGTGCTCGACGTCCCGCTGCGGCTGGTGTCGCTGGCGGCGTGCCTGGACGCCGCGGACGACCTCGTCGGCTCGGCGAAGGAGGAGACCGAGGCGGCGACCGAGGCCCTCGACGGGGCCGAGACCGATGCCCTCAAGACGAGCCTGGGCGTCGGCGCCCGCGGACCGGGCGTCGTCGCGGCCAGCCGGGGGAGCGCCGGTCAGCTCAAGGAGCTGGAGCGGCGGCAGAAGTCGCGGGCCACCCGCATCGGCCGGGACTCCATGGACCGGGCGCTGGTCGACCTGGCCGGGCTCTACCGCGACGCGATGGTGCTCGGCTCCGCGCCCTCGACCGCCCTCCCGCTGAACCACCCCGACCGCCGCGCCGACGCGGTGGAACTCGCCCGGCGGATCGGCCCGGAGGGGGCGCTGCGGCGGATCGACGCGATCCTCGACTGCCGCACGGCGCTGGAGGAGAACGTGAAGCCGCAGATCGCGCTCGAGGCCCTCACCGTGGCGCTGCGCCTGCCCGCCTGAACCCGGGTGGCCCTGCGCGGACCGGCCACGGCGGTGTCGTAGGCTGTCCGGGCAGTCCGCCGCCTTAGCTCAGTCGGTAGAGCATCTCACTCGTAATGAGAAGGTCGTCGGTTCGATTCCGACAGGCGGCTCTCCTCCGGGGCGTCCGGTTCAGAAGCGGTACGTCGTCTGGCCGTGCCCGTCGCCGAAGGCGATGACCTTGGCCGGGGCGACCCGGTACACCCATGCGCCGCCTCCGGTGCTCGCGCCGGACTCGCTCACCTCCACGAACTCCTGGCCGCGGACGTCGAACCTCCAGTCGTCGCCGTACTTGGCGAACCATGCTGCTGCCAGCGTCCGCAGCGCCTCGGGATCCGTGACGCGCACCGCGGTGCCCTCGACGACGACGTCCTTGCCGCTGTTCCAGCCGTTCGCACCGGTGCTCCCGGTCGTCACCGCGACGTGGGCGTTGACGTCGAGGTTGCGCTGCTTCTGCTCGTCGGAGCCCGTGCAGAAGGCGAAGGCGCCGTCGTGCCAGACGCCCACGAGCGGTACCGCGTGCGGGCGACCGTCCGCACGGACGGTGATGATCCAGTAGAGCTGCGCGTCCACCAGGAAGCGCTCGATGGCATCCCACGGTGGAGGGGTCGCCGACGCATTTCCGTACCTGGGGTCGATCACTCCGGTCGTCATGCCTCTTCCGACTCGGTCGGGGAGCGTGACTCATCGCGAGAGCCAGAAGCAGTGCAACGGGGGACGACGACATCGGCGGGACGAAGACGTTCCCGCGGGAACGTCCGCCACGCTGCCGGGA
>DASQTE010000123.1:0-2108 GCA_035642035.1 Blastococcus sp. | reverse complement strand
GGACGGTCTGGTCGTCGTCCTGGAGGACCTGCACTGGGCCGACGAGACCTCGCTGCGGCTGCTGCGCCACCTGGCGGGCGAGCTGCAGCGCTCCCGGCTGCTGGTCGTCGGCACCTACCGCGACCCCGCGGGCGGGACGGGTGCCCGGCCGCTGGACGGGACGCTGCCCGACCTCCTCCGCTGGCCCACCACCCGTGCGCTGCCCCTGGCGCCGCTCAGCGAGGACGACGTCCGGACCTACCTCCCCCGGGCCCCGGCGGACGTGGTGCGCCTCGCCCACCGGCGCAGCGGCGGCAACCCGCTCTACCTGCGGGCGGTCGCGCGCGCACCGGCGTCGGCATCCGGTGAGGGCTCCGCCGAGCTGCGGCACCTCGTCCGGACGACGCTCACGGCACTGCCTCCCCCGGTCCTCGACCTGCTCGACACCGCCGCCGTCCTCGGCGAGGAGGTCGACGCCGGCCGGGTGGCCGCGGTGACCGGCCGCCCGCCCGATGAGGTGCGCGAGGGGCTGGACGCCGCGGTGCGCGCCGGCGTCCTGACGGCGGTGCCCGACGTCCCCGGCCGGCGGAGGTTCGCGCACGCGGTGGTGCGGGACGCGATCTACGCCGACCTCTCCCCCAGCGCGCGCGAGGAGTGGCACCGCCGCGCGGCCGAGGCGCTCGAGCCGGTGGCGGCCGACGACGACACCGCGGCCGGACTCGTGGCCGGGCACTGGCTGCGCGCGGCCTCGGAGCGGGCGACGCTGCTGCGGGCGACGACGTGGGCGCGCCGAGCGGCGGAGGAGGCCACCCGGTCGCTGGCCTTCGACGAGGCCGCCCGGTTCCTCGCCATGGCGCTGGCCGCCGCCGACCGCGCCGGCCCCGACCCGGGCGAGCGTGCCGAGCTCCTGCTGGACCTGGCGACGGCGGAGTTCCGGGCCGGGCGGTTCGGCGAGAGCCTGGAGCACGCCGTCGCCGCCTCCGACGCCGCGGCCGGCTGCGGTCGGGCCGACCTGCTCGCGCCCGCCGCGCTCACCGTGCAGGACGTCGCCGCCCCCGGCTTCCCCCCGGCGGTGCTCCGCATGTGCGAGCGGGCGCTCGCGGACCCGGCGACGGCGGCCCGGCCGGCACTGCGTGCCCGGCTCCTCGCCCAGGCGGCCTCGGTGCTGGCCGACGCGGGGCGGGGGACCGCCTCGACGGCGCACGCCACCGAGGCGCTGGCCCTGGCCGAGGAGAGCGGTGACCCGCAGGCGGTCATCGACGCCGTCCGCGCCCGGATGAAGGCCCACCCGACCGCGCTGCCGCGGGAGGAGAGGCTCCGCCTCGGCCGCCTCGCGATCGACCACGCCGCCGAGACCGGCCAGCCACTGGCGGAGCTGTGGGGGGCGAAGTGGCGGATCGACGCGGCGCTCGAGGGCGGCGACACGGCCACGGTCGAGGACGAGCTGGCGCGCATCACCGCCCTGGCGCAGCGCACCCGGCTGCCGCTGGTGCGGTGGCACGACCTGCGGCTGCGTGCCTCCGTCGCGGCCCTGTACGGCCGGTTCGAGGAGGCGCTCGCGCTCAACGAGCAGGCCCGGGTCGTGGGGGCGGACGAGCTGTCCCAGGACCTGTCCGCGGCGGGAATGTCGGGCGCGTTCCTCTACCAGTACGCCCTGGTCACCGGGAACGCGCGCGACCTGGGCGGCGAGGTGGTCACGCTGATGAACCTCGCCGACGACGTGCCCATCGTGCAGGCCAGCCGCACGGTCGTCGCGCTGGTCGGCGGCCGGCGGGAGGAGGCGGCGGCCCGGTTCGCGCAGCTGCGCCCGCGGGTGACCGAGCCCGACTTCGTGGAGTCGTCGGGGGTCGCGGAGACGCTCGTGCCGCTGGTCGAGGAGTTCGGCGACGTCGAGGCGGCCGAGGCGCTGTCGAGGATCATCGCCGGCACCCGCATGGACGCCGGCGGCGCGGGTGTCTACTGCTGCGGCTCGCTCGACGCCCTGCTCGGCCGGCTCGCCGCCGTCCGGGGTGAGTGGGACGACGCGGTCGCGCACTTCGAGGAGGCGCTGGCGGTGGACACCCGGACCGGGGCGCGGCCGGCCGCCGTCAACGACCGGGTGGGCCTGGCCGGCGCGCTCGTGGAGCGGG
>DASQTE010000122.1:0-5910 GCA_035642035.1 Blastococcus sp. | reverse complement strand
GACGACGTCGACCATCGGGCTGCGGGTCGTGCCCGTGGGCAAGGTGGCGCTGGACCGGGTCCAGGCGTCGGTCGAGGTGCTCGGCGGCCGGGTGGGCGTGAAGATCGCCGAGTCGGGCGGGCGGGTGGTCAACGTCAGCGTCGAGTACGAGGACGTCGCCGCGCTGGCCCGCGAGCTCGACCTGCCCGTCAAGGAGGTGCTGCGGGCCGCCACCGCGGCGGCCGAGGCCGCCCACCCGGTCAGCCCTGCGTCGCGCCCCACTCGGCCAGCCGCCGCTCCGTCTCTTCGGGGCTGATCTCCTCGACCTTCGTCATGACCGCCCACCGGTGGCCGAACGGGTCGTAGATCGAGGCGAAGCGGTCGCCCGTGACGAACGTGTCGGGCTTCTCCCGGACGGTCGCCCCGCGCTCGACGGCCGTCGCGAAGACGGCGTCGACGTCGGCGACGTAGATGCAGGTCGAGCCGCTCACCGAGTCGCTCGACCGGTCCGGGACGACGAGGCCGTACTGCTCGTTGGGGTCCGACAGCTGCAGGCGCCCGTCGCGGAGGTCCAGCTCGGCGTGCATGACCGTGCCGCCGGGACCGTCCATCCGGCTGACGACGGTCGCGCCAAAGACCTCCTCGTAGAAGCGGATCGCCTCCGACGCCGGCGAGCAGACCAGGAACGGGGTCAGGGTCGTGTAGCCCTCGGGCTTGCCATTCGTGATCGTCATGTCCCCGATGCTGCCTAGGCTGCTGCCGTGGCGTCTTGGAAGAACGCGACAACCCTCGACCGGGCCGCGACCCTGCGCGGGGTCCTCCGGCCGGCCGAGACCGCCGCGCGGGCCGACCTGCGCCGCGACGCCCCGATCAGCGAGGAGCTGCGCCCCTTCGTCGAGCGGTACTGGTCGGTGCGCTGGGACCTGACCGGCAAGCCGCCCTTCCGGTCGGAGGTGCTCAGCCACCCCAGCGTCAACGTGTCGGTGGAGTCCGGCACCGAGCCCCGCTTCGGCTTCGCGATGCCCGCGGCCCTCGTGCACGGCGTCGTCACCCGCCGGTTCAGCGTCGACCTGACCGGCGCCGGCCGGGTGACCGCGGCGAAGTTCCGCCCCGGCGGGTACACCGCGCTCACCGGCGCCCTCCCCGGGCGCAACACGGTCGAGCCGCTGGGCGACCGGCTCGGCGTCCCGGGGGCCCGGCTCCTGGCCGACGTCCTGGCACCCGAGGACGACGACGACCGCGCCGCCGCGCTCGACGCCGCACTGGCACCGCTGGCGACCGAACCACCGGACGCCTACCTCGACCTGCTCGGCCTGGTCGGCGCGATGCTCTCCGACCGGGGGCTGGTGCGCGTCGACCAGGTCGCCGCGCTGGGCGGGATGAGCGTGCGGACCCTGCAGCGGCTGTTCGCCGGGTACGTCGGCGTCAGCCCGAAGGCGGTTCTCGCGCGTTACCGGCTGCAGGACGCCGCCGCCGCGATCGACGCGGGCGAGGTCGACGACCTGGCCGGCCTCGCGACGTCGCTGGGCTGGTTCGACCAGGCGCACTTCAGCCGCGACTTCCGCGCCGTCGTCGGCGTCACTCCTTCGGCCTACCTGCAGCGGGCGCGCTCGGCTCCCTAGTCCGCAGACCGGCGCGGACGACCGGGACGACGGCGAGCACCAGCAGGGCCACCGCGATCGGCCCGCCCAGCGCCCAGGCGGCGAAGACCAGCAGCGAGGCGACCTCGATGCCGAGGCCCGCGACCGAGGTGATCGTGGCCCGGTGGGTGCTCGCGATCCCGTCCTGCAGCCGCGCCTCGGCGACGACGAGCACTGCGAGGTACAGGGCGTAGAAGACCGCGACGGCCACGAGGGCCGCGGGCCGCGCCCACACCGCGGCCGCCGCCAGGCAACCGGCCGCGACGACCAGGAGTGCCAGCAGGGTGCCCCCGCGCAGCCGGTCGGCCCGGCCACCGAGGGCGGCACCGGCGGCACCGGCGAGGGCGATGACCAGGACCGCGAACGGCACCGCCGTCGTGGGGACGCCCCAGTCGCCGGCGAGGACGGGGAAGTACTCCTCGATCGCGTCCAGGCCGCCGATCAGCGCGACCGAGAGGACCAGCACCCGCAGGGACGGGGAGCGCAGCGACTCGACGACGCCCTCGCGGAGGGTCTCCTCGTCGCCGTCCTCCACGGTCCGGGGTGCCTCGGGGAAACGCAGCGCGAGCGCGGCGGCCGCCAGGCACACGGCGACGCTCGCCCAGCCGACCAGCGGGTAGCCGCCGACGGCGAACAGGGCGCTGGCGGCGAACGCGGTGGGGACCTGCACGAGCAGCTCGGCGGAGGTCATCCACCCGTTGACCCGGGCGTAGCTGCCCTCGGCCCCGACGGCGGCCAGTCCGTCGTAGACCAGCGCCTCGCTGGCGCCGGACACCAGCGCCCCCGAGAGGCCCCAGATGACGAAGCCGACGGCGAAGGCCCAGGCCTCGGGCGCCGCCGTCCACACGGCGAAGCCGGCCGCCTGCAGGACGCCGGCGAGGACCACCACGCCGCGACGGGACCACCGGTCGGCGAGCACGCCGGCGGGCACCTCGGTGATGAAGGACGTGATCGACCAGACGGCGAACAGCATCGAGATCTGCGCGCCGGACAAGCCGGTGTCCAGGAACAGCAGCGCGTAGAGCGGGTACAGCGGCACCAGCTCGGACAGCGCGGCCCAGCCCACGGCCAGGCGGGCGAGCGGCCGGGCGGCGGGCGGCAGGGCGTTCGGCGAAGGGCGTCAACGGAACGGCATGCGCGGGACGGTAGCGGGCGGTCCGTCGTCCCCGCGACTGCATTTCGCGCCGGTCCGGGCACCTGCTCCGGGGAAGTCGGGCCCTGCAGGTCCGCCGAGGCCCTGCTTCCCCGAAGTCGGGGAGCTACTGGTCGCCCAGGTCGATGAACGACTCCGGGAAGTGCGTGAGGACGTCCTCCACGGTCAGCGGAGCCGACCACCGCGGGCGCTCACGGCGGGCGGCCACGCCCATCAGGCGGGAGCCGAGACCCCAGCCGAACGGGCCGACCCCGCGGCAGACGGGGTGACCCGTGCGGTCGCAGCAGATCGTGTGGGCGACGTCCTCGATGACGAGCGCCCAGAGGGGCGCGTCGATGACGTGGACCCGGTAGCCCGCCCTGCTGAGGCGGACGCTGGCGATGAGCATGACTTCCCTTCCCTATGGCCCCGGGGTGGGGCGGTCATAGGGAGTGGCGGACCCGCCAGCCGTCTCGACGCACGTTGCGACGGTAGCGGGGATCACCCCGCGACCAGCGAGGTTCGGCGCGATCTGCTCGATTACCGTGAAGGGCTGAACTGCCCGAGCACCGCCCGGCAGTGCCGAGCGGAGGAGAAGTCTCGTGGTCGTCCTGTCGGTCGTCGCGACCGCGTTCATCCTGGTGCTCCCCGTGGAGCTCCCGGACAAGACGCTGTTCGCCAGCCTCGTGCTCGCCACACGGTTCCCGCCGTTGCCCGTCTTCGTCGGCGTCGGCACCGCGTTCGGGCTGCAGGTGGCGATCGCGGTGACGGCCGGATCGCTGCTCTCCCTGCTGCCCGAGGCCCTCGTGAGCGGCATCGTCGCGGTGCTCTTCCTCGTCGGCGCGGTCATCCTTTGGCGTAGTGCGACGAGCGGCGTCGAGGACGAGGACCTCGGCGAGACCAAGCAGGGGACCTCGTTCTTCCGCGTCGCCGCGATCTCCTTCGGCGTCCTGTTCGCGGCCGAGTGGGGCGACCTCTCGCAGCTGGCCACCGCCGGTCTCGCCGCCCGCTACGACGAGCCGCTCTCGGTGTTCATCGGCGCCTGGGCCGCGCTGCTCGTCGTCTCCGGTCTGGCCGTCTTCCTCGGCAAGAAGCTGGCCGACCGGCTGCCGATCGCGCTGATCCGCCGGGTGGCCGCCGGCCTCTTCGTCGTCTTCGCGGTGTTCGCGATCGTCGAGACGGTCCGCGCGCTCACCTGAGCCCGGCCCTCCGCCTCTGCCGGTTCCGCACGGACCGTGCCACGCTCCCCGCACGGGGAACCGGCCGATCGGTGAGGACGGTGGGCCCTGTGCGACGACATGCGGGAGGTCCCGTCGCGGCGGTCCTCGCCGTCGTCGCGCTCGTCGTCGGCTGCACCTCGGAGCCGGAGACCGCCGCGCCCGCACCGGACACGACGAGAGTCTCCGCCGAGCGCAGCGACGACCTGATGGAGCGCGTGCTGCCCGCGGACGAGCCGGGGTGCTCCGCCGCGGTCGGGATCGAGGGCGACGTGGTGTGGGCCGCCGCGCGCGGCGTCGCCGATCTTGCGACCGGCCGGCCGATCGAGACGTCCACGACGTTCGCCATCGCCTCGGTCACCAAGCAGTTCACCGCGACCGCCGTCCTGCTGCTCGTGCACGACGGCGACCTGTCGTTGCACGATCCGCTCTCGACGTGGGTGCCGGGCCTTCCGTCGTGGTCGGACTCCGTCACCGTCGGCCAGGTGATGCACATGGTCAGCGGTATCCCCGACTACGTCGACCTGCGGGCCCGGGCGGGGGTCGCGGAGACCGAGCCGAGAACGATCCAGGACAGCCTGTCGGAGATCACGGCCATGACGGAGCTGGACTTCCCGCCGGGGAACCGCTGGCAGTACTCGAACTCGAACTACTTCCTCCTGGCCGAGGTGGTCCGCGCGGTGACCGGCCGACCCGTGCAGGACGTCGTTCGCGAGCGCATATTCGAGCCGCTCGGGCTGGCCATGGAGTTCGACCCGACCGGCTGGGACCCCGGCACCACCGATCCGTCGTCCGCGCGGGGGTACGTGCGCAACCCGTCGACCGGAGCGTGGGAACAGGCGGGCGTCCGCTGGGAGGCAAACGGCGACGCCGGCATTCAGACCACGCCGTCGGAGCTCGTCCGCTGGGCCGACAACTACCGGACGGGCCGCATCGGCGGCGACCGGCTCCTGGCGGATGCGCTTCCCGAGGACGCCGCGGCGCCCTACGGCGCCGGGATCATCCAGGACCGCGACGGCTCCCTGTGGCACGGCGGCGGGGCGTCCGGATACCTCACGACCTTCTTCGTCACCGAGGACCGCCGCACGGCGATCGCCGTGGCGTGCAACGGCGACCGGGGGCCGCAGTCGTCCATCCGGCAACTCGAGGCAGGGCTCCGGACGGAGTGGACCCGCTGACGGCATGCGGAAAAGGCACTTGACCCTGACGTTGCGTCAGGCTGTTCCCTTCTCCTCGTCGGAGAAGGGAGGACCCGATGAACGTCGGCCAGGTCGCCGAGCTCGCCGGGGTCACGGTGCGCACGCTGCACCACTACGACCGGATCGGGCTGCTGTCGCCGTCCGGACGGACGTCGGCCGGCTACCGGCAGTACTCGCCGGCCGACCTCGACCGGCTGCACCAGGTGCTGCTCTACCGCGAGCTCGGGTTCCCCCTCGAGGAGGTCGCGACCCTGCTGGACGACCCGTCCGCCGATCCTGAGGCGCACCTGCGCCGGCAGCACGCGCTGCTGCGGGACCGGCTGGACCGGACGTCGGCGATGGTCGCGGCCGTCGAGAAGGAGATGGAGGCGAGAGCCATGGGGATCGCACTGACCCCGGAGGAGCGGTTCGAGGTGTTCGGCGAGCACGACCCGGCGCAGTACGACGCCGAGGTCGAAGAGCGGTGGGGCGACACCGACGCCTACGCGCAGTCCAAGCGCAGGACCGCCGCGTATTCGAAGGACGACTGGGTGCGCATCAAGGCCGAGGGGGATGACGTCGAGGCCCGTTTCGCCGCCGCTCTGCGGGCCGGCGTCGCCCCTGACTCGGAGCAGGCGATGGACATCGCGGAGGAGCACCGGCAGCAGATCACCCGGTACTTCTACGACTGCCCGCCCGAGATGCACGCCGGCCTCGGCCGGATGTACGTCGAGGACGAGCGGTTCACCGCCCACTACGAGCAG